>JAFMQQ010000288.1 GCA_017354595.1 Micromonosporaceae bacterium | reverse complement strand
GTCCGTCCCCGACCCGGCCGGATCCGCCCCGTAGGTCATCAGGGCTGGAAGGTCATAGGCTAGAAGGCACCGGTGCCGTTGGGGGTACCGAGGCCGGTCGGCCCGTCCCAGCCGGCGCGGGCGTTGCACCACTGGCTGGTCGGGCAGGTCCCGTTGCTGCCCGAGGTGACGTCGTTCAGCGATCCGGTGTGGCTGTACGGGAAACTGTTGGTGTAGCTGCTCGCGTTGCCGGCCAGCGCGATCACCGCCGCGATGATGGGCGAGGAGACGCTGGTACCGCCGACCCGGAACCACTGGCTCTGGCCCTGGAACGCGGTGGTGTCATAGACCGAGACGCCGGTCGCCGGGTCGGCGACCGCGGAGACATCGGCGATCGCGTGCCGGGTGCAGCCGGTGCCGGCGGTGGCCTGCCCGGCCGGTTGGGCGAAGGAGGCGGAGCAGCCGCTGCCGGCGCCGTTCCACGCGGTCTCGGTACGGGTGCTGCCGTTCCAGTTCAGCGTGGTACCGCCGACCGCGGTGACGGTGGGCGCGGTGGCCGGGAACGAGACACCGTACCCGCTGTCGCCGCTGCTCGCGGTGATCGCGATGCCGGGGTGGTTGTAGTGGGCGGCGCCGCCGGTCAACCGGGCGATGAATTCACCGCCGCCGTAGCTGTTGCTGATCGTGTTGGCACCCAGCGCCGCCGCCTCGTCGACCGAGGCGCCGAGGTTGCTCAGCGTCGCGCTGGTCGCCTCGACCAGCAGGATGTGGCAGCCCGGGCAGATCGCCGATGCCATGTCCAGGTCGAGCGAGATCTCCAGCGCCCAGCCCGCGTCGACCGGCGGGTAGCTGGTGCCGCCGGTCTGGTTCACCTTCCGGAAGCAGCCGTTGGCGGTGGTACAGGCCGGCAGGCCGTAGAAGGAGCGGTAGAAGGCGAGGTCGGCCTCGGCGGTCGGGTCGTCGTTCGCATCGACGATGGCGATCGTCTGGCTGGCACTGCCGGAGCCGGTCAGCTGGTACGCGCCGCGCAGGTCGGCCGGGCCGAAACCGGTCGGCGAGGCCGCGTCCGGGGTGATGCCCGAGGCCATCACGACCTGGGCAAGACAGGCCGCGTAGCCGGGCGCCGGCGCGCCGCATGCGTGCAGAGTATGGACTCCGGCCGGTGCTGGTGCGGCGGGGGCAGCGGAGGGGAGGGCCAGCACCGACAGCGCGGCAGTCGCCGCGAGGCCGATACCGGCGATACGTAGGTTGCGCAAGTGAGCCTCCCAGAAAGAGACGAAACGTACGCTGGCACACTACTACGCATAGGTGTCAATGCATCGATCAGCCGTCTACTGTGGAGCAAACCTTCAGGATTGGCGGCCGGCTTGACAACCTTCGTCCGGTTATGGACGATAGCTCCCATCCCCATCGGCTGGTCCGCCGGCCACTGACCATCCGTCCACTCAGGACTGTCCGGGTACCGGGGCATCGAGGTAGCATCGCGGCGTGGAGTTCGCGCCGGCCTGGAGCGCGCTGGACCTGCCGTGGCGGGAGTGTTTCAACCTCGCCTGGGAGTCCTTCCGTGCCGGCAGCGTACCGGTCGGCGCGGTGCTCGTCGACGCAACCGGTGCGGTCGTCGCCACCGGACGGAACCTGCGCAACGAGGTCGCCCCGCCCGGCCGGCTCGGCGGAAGCAACCTCGCCCACGCCGAGATCAACACGCTGGCCGGGCTGCCATCCGGCCACTACGCCGATCACATTCTCTACTCCACATTGGAGCCCTGCCTGCTGTGTACCGCCGCCGCGCGCTACAGCCACATCGGCACTCTCCGGTACGCGGCCGAAGACCCGATGTGGCGTGGCATCGAGCGGATCCCGGAGCTCAACGTGGAACTGGCCCGCCGCTGGCCGCGCCGCGAGGGCCCGCTCGGTGGCGGGTGGCAGGACCTGTCGACGGTGCTGCATCTGCTGGCCCTGGTGGAGCGGGGCCCGGCCGCCGCGCCCGCTGTGGCCGCCCACCGCGACGCGGTACCCGAACTGCTGCGGCTGGCGCAGCGGTTGGCCGGGGAGCCGGCCGTTCGACTGCGGGCGATGGCTCTGCCGGAAGCGTTCGGCGCGCTCGGGCCGCAGCTGCCCGGATGGGGCAGCGCTGCGCTGTCCACAGTGGATGCGTGAATTCGGTTGTACCGGCCCGCCCTGGCTGCTTCACTTGTGGACAGCCCCGACCGCAACCAGTGACTTGGGTCATAACGTGCGGTGCATCCGGACTCGTCGTCCCGTGCTGACAGGCATGCCATGCTGACCACCGGTATCACACATCGGAGCTGCGGTCGGGGCCCCTAACGACTGTCCACATCGGAGTTCACCATGGCCAACCGCGATCTGATCATCAAGAACACCCACCGCGGCCTGCGGTACGTCGACGGCAAGCTCACCGGCGTGCTGGAGGCCGGCCGGTACGAGCTGCCCGACCAGTCCGGTCGCCGGACGCGCCGGCCCAGGGTCGAGATCGTGCTGGTCGACGTGCGCGAGCGCGAACTGACCATCAAGGGGCAGGAGATCCTGACCTCGGACAAGGTCGCGGTGCGGGTGAGCATCCTGACCCAGTACCGGGTGGTCGACGCGGTCGCGGCGATCGAGAAGGTCGCCGGGTACGAGGACCGGCTGTACAGCGACGTGCAGCTGGCTGCGCGCCGCTCGCTCGCCTCGATGACCCTGGAGGCGATCCTGACCAACCGTACCCAGCTCAGCGAGGACATCCTCGCCGACCTGCAGGAGGTTGCCAGCGGGTACGGTGTGGAGATCCTCCGTGCCGACGTGAAGGACATCGTCTTCCCGGGCAACCTTCAGGACATCATGAACCGGGTACTCGCGGCGCAGCGCCTGGCCGAGGCTCAGCTGGTCGAGGCGCGTACCAAGGCGGAGAAGGAGTCCATCGACGCCCGTACCCGGGCCGAGACCGATCGTATCGCCGCCGAGTCCCGGGCCGAGGCGGTGCGGCGCGGTGCCGAGGCGGAGGCGGCCGCGGTGCGGATCCGGGCCGCGGCCGAGGTGGAGGCGCTGCGGCTGCGCAGCGACAACGCGGCCTCCTACGCCCAGCACCCGGCGCTGCTGCGACTGCAGGAACTGGAGTCGCTGGCGACGCTGTCCCGCAACGCGCAGGCCCGCATCTACATCGGGTTCGACAAGCACGCCAGCCCGGCGCAGGGCGAGCAGCCGGCGCAGGGCGAGTCGGAAATCTGACCCCCCGGGCGCGCAAGTACCACCGCTGTGCGCAGAAGTACAAGGAAGACCGCCACCTCCGCGCCGATGCTCGATTGGCAGGAGGTGGCGTTTCCATGTCGAACACACACCGAGAGCACGCCATCGTGCTCGGCGGCAGCGTCTGCGGCCTGCTGGTCGCCCGGGTGCTCGCCGAGCATTACCGTCGCGTCCTGGTGGTGGAGCGCGACCGGCTCCCGGCCGGAATCCAGCAGCGGCGCGCGGTACCGCAGGGGCACCATGTGCACGGGCTGCTGCCGCGCGGCCTGGCGGTCGCCGAGGGGCTGCTGCCCGGGCTGACCGACCAACTGGTCGCCGACGGAGCGCGCCTGGGCGACCTGGTCGGCAATGTCCGGTGGTACCTGGGCGGCCGCCGGCTCCCCAGGTCACCGGCGGGGCTGCCGACCGTGGTGGGCAGCCGGCCGCTGATCGAGCACGGGATCCGGGCCCGGGTGCGGGCACTGCCGAGCGTCACCCTGTTGGACGGCCACGACATTGTCGGGCTGGCCGCCACCCCGGACCGCGCCCGGATCACCGGCGTTCAGGTGTCCAATGTGTACAGTAACCAGGCCTGGACGATCCCGGCGGATCTGGTCGTGGATGCCACCGGGCGTGGCTCGCGTGCGCCGCGCTGGCTCACCGAGCTCGGATACCAGGCTCCGCCGCGGGACGAGATGCACATGGAGGTCGCATACGCCTCGCGCATCTTCGCCGCGCCGCCCGGCATTCTCGGCACCGACCTGGTCGCGGTCACCACCCGGCTGCCCGGGCAGCGACGCAGCTCGGTGCTCAGCCTGCTGGAGGGGGAGCGGTTGCTGGTCAGTCTCGCGGGGGTACGCGGTGAGCGGCCGCCGCTGGAGCTGGACGCGTTCACCGGGTACGCGAAGTCGCTCGCGGCACCCGACACCTACGAGGTGATCCGGGCGAGCCGGCCACTGTCGGCGCCGGTCGCCTTCCGGCTGCCCACCTACCTGCGGCACCGGTACGAGCGGCTGCCCGCCTCGCCGGCCGGCCTGCTGGTCGCCGGCGACGCCGCGTGCAACTTCAACCCGGTCTTCGCACAGGGCATGTCGGTCGCCGCGCTCGGCGCGATGGCCGTGGACGAACAGCTACGCCACGGCGGGGAGCCCGAGCCGGCACGCTACTTCCGCGCCCTCGCCGCGATCCTCGACGCGCCGTGGGGGATCGGCGTGCGCGGCGACCTGACCGCCCCCGGTGCGGTCGCTCCGGCGTTGCCGCCCTCACCGCTGACCGGCGAGTACATGCACCGGCTGCAGTCGGCCGCGGCGCAGGACGAGGTATTGGCGCGGAGCCTGGTCCGGGTCCTCGCGCTGGTGGACCCGCCGGAGGCGCTGGTGCGACCGGAGATCCTCGCCCGGGTACCGGAACCGGCTCAACTGTAGGTGCGGCCCTTCCAGACCGCGCCGCGACCGCGGTAGTGCCGCAGCGCCGAGTCGACGGTCATCCCGAGGTACAGCGCCGCGGTGAACGGCAACGCCAACCCGGCCGGCCACGGCTGGTGGTAGTAGCGCAGCATCGGCACGAACAGGCCGGCCATCAGCAGCCAGCCGGCCGCACCGAAGGCGAGCGTCCACGGGTCGCCGGCGACCACACCGACCACAGTGGACACCGGTGCCACGAGGAAGACCAGCGTCAGGCTGAGCACCGTACCGGCCAGTTGCGGCAGCGAGTGGCGCAGTTGGGTGTACGCGCTGCGGGCGACCATGTCCCACAACACCTTCAGCGACGGGTACGGCCGGA
>JAFMQQ010001041.1 GCA_017354595.1 Micromonosporaceae bacterium | reverse complement strand
GAGCGTGGCACCGTCCACCGGCAGTACCCGCAGCGCGCCCTCCGGCATCGCCGCGACCACGCGGAGCAGGATCCCGCGGTACCAGGCGGCGACGGCCGGCTCGCGCACATCGGTGTCGATGCTGATGTGGCCGGCGCCGAGGAAGGGCACGATCGCGGCGAAGCCGCTGTCGGAGAACAGGCGTGCGTCGCCGAGCCGGATGTACATGGTGCGGTCCGGCCGGCTCTGCTCACCGACGGGCAGGTCCAGCAGTGCCGGGCCGAGCCGTTGCCCGAGCCAGCCGCGCAGGCCCGCCTCGGCGAGCTGGTGCAGCCGGGTGCTCCAGCGCAGTTGTTCCCGGGCCGCGTCGTCGGCGACCGCCTCGCCCGCCGCCATCGCCTGTGCCTGTGCCTCGATCTCCAGCACGCACGAGCCGGCGTGCCGGTGCCACCCCACCGCACGGGCGAACAGCCGCGAGGCCGAAGCCACGGTCCCTCCCCTTACGCCGCCACCGATGGCGGCCGTCGGCGCGACACTATCCGATCAGAGTACGTTCGGTCAGCCGGCCCGCTATGGCACGCCGGTGTACTCACCGGCCCCCCGACCGTAGGGTGACCGCATGCCCGCCGCGATGCCGACCGTACCCGGCGTCGGCCACCGCAGCCTGACCATCCGGGACGCGCACGGGCCGGTGGCGATCCACCTGGCCGAGGCGGGCTCCGGTGCTCCGGTACTGCTGCTGCACGGCTGGCCGCAGCACTGGTACTGCTGGCGTCACCTGGTACCGCCGCTCGCCGACCGGTACCACCTGCTGATGCCGGACCTGCGCGGCTTCGGTTGGAGTGGCACGCCGGGGCGCGGGTACGACCCGGTCACCTTCGCGGCGGATGCCATCGCGGTGCTCGACCAGCTCGGCCTGGACCGGGTGCGGCTGGTCGGCCACGACTGGGGCGGCTTCACCGCATTCCTGCTGGCGGTCGCGCATCCCGAGCGGTTCGAGCGGGTGGTGGTACTCAATGCTCCTCCACTGTGGACTGCGATGTCGGCGCGGCTGCTCGCCTCGCTGTGGCGCACCTGGTACGTCGCCCTGCTCGCCAGCCCGCTCGGGCCGCGGCTGCTGACCAGCCGCCGCTGGTTGCGGTGGCTGGCACCGGCCGGACGCCGGAGCCCGTTCGGCACCGAGGATCTGGAGATATACGCCGAACGGCTGCGCGAGCCGGCCCGGGCGCTGGCCTCCACCCAGCTGTACCGGGGCTACCTGCGGGCGGCCGGCGAGACCATCGTCCGGCGGCGGTACCGGGACCGGCACCTCAGTGTGCCCACACTGCTGCTGTTCGGCGCGGACGACTTCTTCATTCCCAAGGCGTACCTCGCCGGCTACGAAAGCAACGCCCCCGACCTCAGGCTCGAGTTCATCGACCACTGTGGACACTTCACGCCCGAGGAGGAGCCGGAGATCGTAGCAGGCCGGATCCTTGAGTTCTTCGGCTGATTCACTGCGGGCCGAAGATGGTGCGCAGCCGGGCGATCTCGTCCTCGGGCAGGTAGCGCTCCACTCCCATCTGGCGCAGCAGGAAGGTCAGCTGC
>JAFMQQ010000287.1 GCA_017354595.1 Micromonosporaceae bacterium | reverse complement strand
CCCCGGAACCGCCGGCGGGCCTGGCCCCGGTGCTGCGCTCCGCATCGTCCAGGACCACCGTCACCGGGTCCGGCAGCCGGGCCAGCGCGTCGGCCAGCCGCTCCGGGTACGCCGGCCCGTCGAACTCGGCCGCGCCGCCGCGCTGGCCGGCGGGTTCCGGTACCCCCGGAACACCCGCGACCCGCAACGCCTCGGCGAGTGCGGCCCAGAACTGTCCGGGACCGGCGGCCAGCCAGGCGACCGGCCCGCCCGGCTCGCGGTCGCGCAGCCAGCTGGCCAGCAGCACCGTCTTGCCCCAGCCGGCCGGGGCGCGCAACAGCGTGACCGGTCGGCGGACAGCACGGTCCAGATGCGCGTACAGACGGGGTCGCCGCACAAGCGTCGCCGGCACCTCAGGTACGGCCCGCCGGGCCGCGAGCACCCCTCCCCGCACGAGCTACTCCATATCCGCCGCCTACCGTGATCAAACCGCGCCGCCGCACGACATTCACCCTCGGTGGACGAGTTCGGATCACCCCTCAGGTCCCGAGCATTGCGGCATGTCGCAATCCTCCGTACCCGACCCCGACCCCGCGTCGCGCCGGTCCACGCCCCGCCGTCGCTTCGACGCATTCCGGGAGATGGAGGACGTGTACGACCGGATGGGCATGCTGATCCGCGACTTCCTCAGTGACGGTCCCGGCACGGCATCACGCTGGCCGTCACCGGTGGCGCCCGCCGACATCGAGGAGACCGACGACGCGTACCTGGTCGAGCTGGACCTGCCGGGCGTGCAACGCGACGACCTGAGCGTCGAGCTGCGGGACAGCGAACTGCGTGTGGCCGGAGAGATCAAGGAGCGGGAACGCACCGGAGTGCTGCGCCGTAAGGCGCGCAAGGCCGGCCGGTTCGAGCACCTGGTGAGCCTGCCCGGCGAGGCGGACCCGGGCAATGTCGAGGCCCGGCTTGCCTCCGGCGTGCTCGCGGTACGGGTCGGCAAGGTCCGGGCCACCCACCCGCACCACATCGACGTCAACGTCGGCTGATTTGCGGCGTCCGGCACCGGCGACGCCCAGTTTCACCCGCACCGGGTGAGCCCGGCTCACCCGGTTGCGGTGAACTCTGCCTGCATGACCGACCGCGTCGCGATGCCTGGTCCCGGGCAGGTGGCACCCGAGTTCAGCCTGCCTAGCTCACCGGAGCAGATGATGAGCCTGGCCCAGCTGCGCGGCAGCCCGGTGATCCTCGCCTTCTACCCGGCCGACTGGAGCCCGGTCTGCTCCGACCAGATGGTTCTGTACGAGGCGATCCGGCCGGAGTTCACCACCTTCGGCGCGCATCTGCTCGGCATCTCGGTGGACGGCGTGTGGTGCCACCGCGCGTTCGCCGAGCGCAACGGCATCCGGTACCCGCTGCTGGCCGACTTCGAACCCAAGGGGGCGGTCGCCCGGCGGTACGGCGTGTACGAGCCCGAGTGCGGCACCGCCGACCGGGCACTGTTCGTTGTGGACGGTGATGGCGTGATCGCCTGGAGCTACCTGTCGCCGCCGTCGGTGAATCCAGGCGCGGACGGGATCCTCTCCGCCCTGGAGCGGCTCGCACCGGTACGGCAGGTGCCGGCGTGACAACACCATTCGAGGTGACCGGTGGGCACCTGACCGTGCCGGTCACGATGGAGGATCGGATCCGCGGGCCGCTGCACGCGCCGGTCAGCCTGGTCGAGTACGGCGACTTCCAGTGCCCGCACTGCGCCAGCGCCTACCCGGTGGTACGCGAGGTGATGCACCAGCGGCCGGATACCGTCCAGTTCGTGTACCGGCACTTCCCGCTGCCCAACGTGCACCCGTACGCCGAGTACGCCGCCGAGGTGTCCGAGGCGACCGCGGCGCGGGACCTGTTCTGGGAGATGCACGACTGGATGTTCGAGCACAGCGCCGACCTGGCCACCACCACGATCCGGATCGGGCTGCGCGACCTGGGCCTGCAGCCGGCGGTGATCGAGTCTGAAGTGGACAGTCACCTCTACCTGGACAAGGTGCGCAGCGACTTCGTGGGTGGCGTACGCAGCGGGGTGAACGGCACGCCCACCTTCTACGTCAACGGGGTACGGCTGGACCGCGGGTACGCGGTGGCGGACCTGCTCGCTGCGGTGGACGAGCGGATCGCGGTGGGCTGATCGCCGCTGCCGGCGGTCGTACCGGAGAATATGGGTATGCCCAACCGCACAGACCTGCGCAACGTCGCCATCATCGCCCACGTCGACCACGGCAAGACCACACTGGTCGACGCCATGCTGCGGCAGGCCGGCGCCTTCGGCAGCCGGGCGCAGCCGGCCGAACGGGTGCTCGACTCGATGGACCTGGAGCGCGAGAAGGGCATCACCATCCTGGCGAAGAACACCGCCGTCCACTACCGCCCGGCCGCCCCCGATCCGGCCACCGGCGGCCCTGCCACAAGCAACCCGGCCACAAGCGACCCGGCCACAAGCACTGGCGTGACGATCAACATCATCGACACCCCGGGCCACGCCGACTTCGGCGGCGAGGTGGAGCGCGGGCTGACCATGGTGGACGGTGTGCTGCTGCTGGTGGACGCGAGCGAGGGGCCGCTGCCGCAGACCCGCTTCGTACTGCGCAAGGCGTTGCGGGCGCGGCTGCCGATCGTACTGGTGATCAACAAGGTGGACCGGCCGGACGCACGGATCGCCGAGGTGCTGGACGACACGTACGAGCTGTTTCTCGACCTGGACGCAGACGAGTCGCAGATCGACTTCCCGGTGGTCTATGCCTGTGCCCGCACCGGGCGGGCCAGCCTGGACCAGCCGGACAACGGCGGCATGCCCGACTCCCCCGACCTGCGCCCGCTCTTCTCGACCCTGCTGGAGACGGTACCCGCACCCACCTATGTGGAGGGTGCTCCGCTGCAGGCACACGTGACAAACCTGGATGCCTCACCGTTCCTGGGCCGGCTGGCGCTGTGCCGGGTCCGTAACGGAACCATCCACAAGGGACAGACGGTCGCCTGGTGCCGGGCGGACGGCGGCACCGAGCGGGTACGCGTCTCCGAGCTGTTGATGACCGACGGGCTGGAACGCAAGCCGGCCGAGCAGGCCGGGCCCGGTGACATCATCGCGGTCGCCGGGATCCCGGGGATCATGATCGGTGAGACGCTCGCGGACGCGGAGAACCCGGTGCCACTGCCACTGATCCGGGTGGACGAGCCGGCGATCTCGATGACCATCGGTACCAACACCTCACCGCTGGCCGGGCGCGGCCCACGCTCCGCCGGCGGGGCGGGTGGCGCCGGCACCAGCTCAGCCGCGAAGGGCGCGAAGCTCACCGCACGGCTGGTGAAGGACCGGCTCGACCGGGAGCTGGTGGGCAACGTCTCGCTGCGGGTACTGCCGACCGACCGGCCGGACGCCTGGGAGGTGCAGGGGCGGGGCGAGCTGGCGCTGGCGATCCTGGTCGAACAGATGCGCCGGGAGCAGTACGAGCTGACCGTGGGCAAGCCGCGCGTGGTCACCCGGGAGATCGATGGGCGTACCTGCGAGCCGGTGGAGCGGCTCACCATCGACGTGCCCGAGGAGTACCTCGGCACGGTCACCCAGCTGCTGGCCACCCGCAAGGGGCGGATGGAGCAGCTGACCAACCACGGCACCGGCTGGGTACGGATGGAGTGGCTGATACCGGCGCGTGGCCTGATCGGGTTCCGCACGGAGTTCCTCACCGAGACCCGCGGTACCGGCATCCTGCACCACGTCTTCGAGGCCTACGAGCCCTGGGCCGGCGAGGTGCGTACCCGGCCGACCGGCTCGCTGGTCGCCGACCGGGCCGGCGCCGCCACCAGCTTCGCGATGTTCAACCTGCAGGAGCGCGGCTCGCTGTTTGTGGAACCGGGCACCGAGGTGTACCAGGGGATGATCATCGGCGAGAGTTCGCGGGCGGACGACATGGACGTGAACATCACCAAGGAGAAGAAGCTGACCAACGTGCGCTCGTCCACCGGCGAGGAGCTGGAGCGGCTGGTGCCGCCCCGGCGGCTCTCCCTCGAGCAGGCGCTGGAGTACTGCCGCGAGGACGAGTGCGTCGAGGTGACCTCGGACGCGATCCGGCTGCGCAAGGTGATCCTGGACCCGGCGGAACGGTTCCGCCAGCAGCGCCGGCGCAGCGGTGGTGCCGCACCGGCCTGATGGTGGTGGGTCCCGGCCGGGCTGGCCGGCTCAGCCCGAGGCGGCGATGAACACCAACACCAACAGCACGACGAACGGGATGCAGAGCCCGATCAGCGCTGCCGGCCGGGCGAGCAGCGGCGGACCCGGGTCCATCGGGGCGGGCATTCGCCCGGCGAGCGCTGGGTTGCGCTGTGGCGGGGCGAGCGAGGCCACCTTGTCCCTGCGGATCAGATTGATCAGAACGGTGATCGGCGCGATGACCGAGGACGCGTATCCCCACCAGCCTTGGATCAGCGTGTTCGCGGTCATCCGGCGGAAGGTCGAAAGACCGCAGTCGCGGCAGAACGGGCCCTTCATGCTCAGGAACCGCATGATGATGATCATCCCCTGGTGGCCGCGGAAGGTCACCTCCGCGGCCGGCACTGAACCGCAGAACCGGCAGGCGAGATCGTTGGACATCGCGTAGCCGCCCGGCTGCGGGTACGGCGCCGGCGCCCGGTACCCCTGCGGTGGGTAGCCCTGCTGCGGCGGGGCGTACCCCTGCGGCGGGTTCGCCGGTTGCCCATATCCCTGCTGCTGCCCATATCCCTGCTGCGGGTAGCCCTGTTGCGGGTAACCCTGCTGCCCGTAGCCCTGCTGCGGGTAACCGGCTGGCGGATAACTGGGCGCGGCCGGCGGGTAACCCGCCGGCGGCTGCCAGCTCTGCTGCGGCGCCTGCGGCTGGGCCAACGGAGACCGCTGCCTCGGCGACTGCAGCATCGGGGACTCCGGCGCCGGCGACCGCGGCGCAACGGACAGCGGGATCGGAGACTGCGCAGCCGGCGGCAGACCGTGGCGCGGCTC
>JAFMQQ010001040.1 GCA_017354595.1 Micromonosporaceae bacterium | reverse complement strand
CCGCTCCGGCACCCGGGTGGCAGCCGGTGATTAGCCCATCGATGAGGCCTCGACATGCGTCCGCCGGACGCATTACTGTCGGCCGGTCGGCGCAGCACACTCGACGGACCATGTCACACTGGGTAGACCGTGAATGACAGGTCGCCCCGGGCGGGGTGGTCCGCAGGCTCGGCGACGGGCTTTCACGGACCGGCACTCGAACCACGGACGGACGGCCAGCGTGCCGCCCGGGAGGGCACGTCTGAGGTGACCAGCAGCCTGCATCGATCGGCCGAGCGTGGCCGATCGGCGAATGGTGTCCGGGCCGGCGAGGACCCGGGCCACCCGGCCGACGGCACCGGCGGCTACGCGAACGGGCGGTCCCCGTACGGGGACTCGTTCGAGATCCTCCCGAAGGCGAACGGGGTACCGCGTACCGCGTTCACCCGCACCCGCCGGGTGTCCCGCTGGCACCGGCCGTACGCGGCGCTCCTGCTCGCCGCCGACTACCTCGGCGCGCTGCTCGCCGACCTCACCGCGACCTCCCTGCTGGACAAGGCGCCGTCGGGGTTCCAGCACGATCTGGGCCTGTTCAGCCTCATCGTGTACCTGCTGCTCCCGCTGCTCTGGGTGGTGGTGCTCTGGGGCAACGGCGGGTACGACCGGCGCTTCCTGGGCATCGGCACCGACGAGTTCAAGCGGGTGTTCCGGGCCTCCCTGATCGTGGCGGCGATCGTCTCGTTCAGCGCGTTCGCCTTCAAGCTGGACCTGTCCCGGCTCTCGGTCGCCACCGCCCTGGTCGGCGCCGCGGTCTACATCGTGATCCTGCGCTACCTCGCCCGGCGCGTGCTGCACCTGGTGCGCAACAAGGGCAAGGCGAGTCACCTGGTGTTGCTGGTCGGCACGCTGCCCGAAGCGATGGAGGTGTACACCACCGTCACCCGCAACGCCGGGGCCGGGATGATCCCGGTCGGCATCCACCTGACCGAGGGGTACGCCGCGCACCGGGGCGTGACCACCCCGGTGCCGTTGTATGCGGGGCGGGACGTGGTGCGCCTGGTTCAGGAGGTCGGCGCGGACACGGTCGCGGTCTGTGGCTCGGCCAGCACCGAGCCGGGTGAGTTGCGCCGGCTCGCCTGGCAACTGGAGGGTACCGGCGTCGATCTCGTCGTGGCGCCGCAGCTGACCGACATCGCCGGGCCGCGGGTACACATCCGTCCGGTCGAGGGTCTACCGCTGCTGTACGTCGAGGAGCCGACCCTCTCCGGCCTGGCGTGGCTGTTCAAGAACCTGATGGACCGGGTACTCGCCGCGGTCGGGCTGCTCATCCTGCTGCCGGTCTTCATCTCGGTGGCGATCGCGATCAGGCTCGGCGACCACGGCCCGGTCTTCTTCCGGCAGCACCGGGTGGGGCGCGAGGGCAACACGTTCCGGGTCTGGAAGTTCCGGACCATGTACACCGACGCCGAGGAACGGCTGGCGGCGCTGGTCGACCAGAACGAGACCGACGGGCTGCTCTTCAAGATCCGCAACGACCCGCGGGTGACCCCGATCGGCCGGTTCCTGCGCGCCAGCTCGCTCGACGAGCTGCC
>JAFMQQ010000286.1 GCA_017354595.1 Micromonosporaceae bacterium | reverse complement strand
CCAACTCCATCGACGCGGTCGGCGATCGGGACTTCGTCGCGGAGTTCCTCTTCGTCGCGGCGCTCGCCGGGGTGCACCTGTCCCGGCTCGGCGAGGAGTTGGTGCTGTGGACCACGCCGGAGTTCGGCTGGGTGGAGCTCGCCGACGCGTTCGCCACCGGATCCTCGATCATGCCGCAGAAGAAGAACCCGGACATCGCCGAGCTGGCCCGGGGCAAGAGCGGCCGCCTGGTCGGTGGACTGGTCACGGTGCTGTCCATGCTCAAGGGCCTGCCGCTGGCGTACGACCGGGACATGCAGGAGGACAAGGAGCCGACCTTCGACGCGGTGGACACCCTGGAGCTGGTACTGCCGGCGATGGCCGGCCTGGTCGCCACGATGACGGTACGGGCGGACCGGCTCGCGGCCGCCGCCCCGCTCGGCTTCACCCTGGCGACCGAGGTGGCCGATTGGCTGGTGCGGCAGGGCGTACCGTTCCGGGAGGCGCACGAGACCACCGGCCTGCTGGTCGCGCTGTGCACCGAGCGCGGCTGTGCGCTCGAGGATCTGTCCGATGTGGAGCTTTCCGGGGTGTCGCCACGGTTGACACCGCAGGTGCGTGAGGTGCTTTCGGTGCCTGGTGCGCTCGCCGCCCGTACCACGCCGGGCTCCACCGGCCCCGGCCCGGTCGCCGATCAGCTCGCGGTGGTGGACGACCGGCTGGACACCTGGCGCGCCTGGGCCGCCGAGCGCGTCGTCCCTTGATGAGGTTTCTGGCCGGCCCCGTCGTCCCGGCGGCCCGGTCGCTGCTCGGCTGCCTGCTGGTCGGCGGGGGAGTCACGCTGCGGCTGACCGAGGTGGAGGCGTACGCGGGCACCGGCGAGGATGAGGCGTCACACGCGCACCGCGGCCGTACGCCCCGCAACGCGGTGATGTTCGGCCCGGCCGGGTACGCGTACGTGTACTTCACCTATGGCATGCACTGGTGCCTGAACGTGGTGACCGGGCCGGTCGGTACCGCTTCGGCGGTGCTGCTGCGAGCAGGCTCCATTGTGGACGGTGTTTCCCTGGCGCGGGCCCGCCGGCCGGCGTCGACTGTGGACCGCGACCTGGCGCGCGGGCCGGCCCGGCTGACCCAGGCGCTCGGCGTGGACGGTACGGCAACCGGTACGTCCATGGTGGACGGTACGGGTCCGCTACTGCTGCGGCCGGCTCCGGCGCCGGTGGACGAGGCGCTGGTACGCGCGGGTCCCCGGGTAGGGGTGGCGGGCGCGCACGATCGCCCTTGGCGCTTCTGGCTGGCCGGCGAGCCCTCGGTCAGCGCGTACCGCCGCCAGGCGCCGCGCGCCACCGGGCCGCGAGGCAACGGGTCGCGAGGTACCCGGCCGCGAAGTGGCCGGCCGCGGGGTAGCGAGCTGGCTGCGCCTGGCGATGACTAGCCTGCCACGTCTGGGCTGCGTCGATCGCTGCGACGATGGAACGCGTGACCGAGGTGCCTGAGAGCGTTGCCCAGCCGGCAGATCGGGGCCGGGTGAATGACTACGACAGCTTCGCCGAGGCGTACTCGGCGGAGACCGAGAACAACCTGGTGAACGCGTACTACGAGCGGCCGGCGATGTTGGCCCTCGCCGCAGAAGTGGCCGGCCGCCGGATCCTGGACGCCGGCTGCGGTTCGGGTCCCCTCTCCGCCGCACTGCGCGACCGCGGTGCGGTGGTCACCGGCATCGACGCCAGCGCCGGGATGCTGGCGCTGGCAAGGCGGCGGCTGGGTGAGCAGGCGGCCCTGCACCTGGGCGACCTGAGCGACCGCCTGCCGTTCGCCGACGGTGCCTTCGACGACGTGGTGGCGTCGCTGGTGCTGCACTACCTGGAGGACTGGGGGCCGGCGCTGGCCGAGTTCCGGCGGGTGCTACGCCCCGGCGGCCGGCTGATCGCATCGGTGGACCACCCCATCGTGGCCTACACATTCGAGCATCCTCGGCCCGACTACTTCGCGACCACCAGCTATACCTTCAACTGGACGTTCAACGGGCGGTCCGTCCCGATCCGGTTCTGGCGCAAGCCGTTGCACGCGATGACCGAAGCCTTCACCACCGCCGGCTTCCGCCTCTCGGCCATCAGCGAGCCGCAGCCCGACCCGGCGGCCCGGGTGCTGTTCCCCGACGGCTTCCACGACCTCGCGACCAGACCCGCGTTCCTGTTCTTCGTCGTCGAAGTACCGCGGTCGGTCAGCGCCGCAGGTTGACGCCGCAGGTTGATGCCAACAGTATCCGATGTGGACAGCGGGCCGAGCGGGTTCAATGGTTCGGTGTGACGGTCGCATACCACTGGCGGGGCGAGTTCGACAACCTGGATGTCAATGCCCTGCACGCGGAGGGCTTCGGGCACCCGCTGCGGGAGGTTGACTGGTGGCGCCGGCTGAACCGGTACAGCCTCGGCTGGGTCTGCGCTCGGGACGGCGAGGATCTGGTCGGCTTCGTGAATGTCGCCTGGGACGGCGGAGTCCATGCGTTCCTCCTCGACACGCTGGTGGCCGTGGCGGCGCGGCGGGCCGGCGTGGGTACCGGCATAGTGGCGGTGGTGGTCCGCCAGGCGCGCGCGGCCGGCTGCGAGTGGCTGCACGTCGACTTCGAGGAGCACCTGCGGCCGTTCTACCTCGAGGCCTGTGGGTTCGGGCCAACGCCCGCCGGCTTGATCGCACTCGGGCCCTGATCGCGCGCCCCGATCGCACGCCTCGATCGCACACCCTGATCGCACGCCGGCCCTGAACCCACGCCGCCCGTTGTGGGGGCGGCGACCTGCACGGAGAACTTGACGATCAATTGACGGCAAGTTGACTGGGCCGGGTGCCGGTACCTGCCGATAATGGCACTGGCAAAGGGGTGGGGCGTCCAGCTGCTCAATGGGTCCGAACGTTCGGCGGGTCCGAACATTCGGCGCCTTTCAGCGGCGGGCCCCCAATCGATGACGGCAGGCTAAAACGGGCCAGCCGGCGGGCATTGGAGTGGGTACCGTCGCCAGATCGGTTCGCGGGGGCGTGGCGAGCTCCGATCTATCTGATCGTGAGGAGTTGGGGCCATGGGGATGAATCTGCAGAGCGAAGTGGATCCGCTGCTGCCACAGCTGTGGGAAGCGGCCGAGGCAAATTACATGCAGCACATGAGTGACAAGTACTCGTGGACCGATTCGGCAGAGGCCGACGCGCAGAACATCGCAGACATGAAGCAGGCGTTCGAGCGGATTGTCGGGCCGGCGGTGTCGGATCTCGTGCGGCGGTTCCGCAGCTACTACTCGCTGGACGATTTCGACCTGGATCCGGTCGCGGACGAGTTCGCCAACGAGAAGGACAGGTGGGAGGAGCCGGGTTCGTCGCTGTTCTGCCATATCGTCGCGGCGAGCAAGGGGATCCAGCAGGTGGATAGCCTGGTCCATTCCGACCAGTGGACGGGTACCGCGGCCATGGCCTTCAAGAACAACTTCCTGGACCCGTTCCAGGGCAGCGCGGTTACCCAGGTGGGGTGTACCCGCGAGATCGCCATCGCCGCCAGGTCCCTTGCCAGGGCCGTACAACTGGCCAAGGAATGCGTCGTCTGGATCTGCAAGAACACCATCTGGAACCTCCATGCCAGCCCGGGGGGCGAGTATCCCGGACCGCTTCCCGGAGAGACCTCGGAGGACGGCACGAAGAAGATCGCGGGGATGACGGCGATCCTGGCCGACACTGCGGCGACGTTCATGGCCTTCGTACCCGGACTCGACGTGCTGGACCTGGGCTTGGCGGCCACCGGTGTGATTGGTGGCTCGATCGCCGAGTCCGCGGCCCCGTCGGCGCAGGACGCCATCGCTTTCGCAGCACCCGCGGGTGCCCTCGCTCAGGACGTCATCAGCGCCGCGGCGCAGGCACTGACCGCCCTCGACAAGAACATCGCGGACGTTGACGACCAGATCTGGTCGGGACTCGACAAGGATCTCGGCGCGTATGGCGTGTTCAGCAAGGCATACATCGGAATCTATTCCGAGGGTCATGGCGAACACTCGGGACAGGGCGGGTGGCTCGGGTACCCGGACCTTGCTCCGTCGGCGTACCAGGGCCTGACGAGCAAGGGAAACGACACTAAGCAGGACGGCGTAGTGGTCAACTTCAGAAACCTCTACTATGCGGCGACCGTCAACATGCCACTCGTTGCGGACCAGTACGCCTTCGGCATAAAGGTCTGCAATGGAGTACGCGTCACCGGGGTGGACCACCAGTTCCGGATGTCGGTACCCAAGCTGAACGAGGCGGCGGAGACATTCGGTCGAGCGATGCAGTCGACGCACGACCACTGCGTCACCTACGCGCAGGCGATGCTCGCGGCGGCGCGGGACTACGAGTGGACCGACGCGTACGAAAGCGGACGGATCCGGGACCTGGAGGGGATGATCCACCCGCCGGACCCGAGCCTGCCACCGGACACCACGGTCGGCCTGCCCTCGCTCGACTGAGGACGATCGCACCACTGGTGGTACCGGGTGAACCGGCTCGATCGTGCACCGGCCTGATCGTGCTCCCGCCTGAGCGAGCCGACCTAGAGCCGGGCCTGTACCAGACCGTGGCTGCCGTTGGTACGCCACGCCGGGTCGCAACTGTCCAGATGCGACACTGTCGCCGGGTCGAGCCCGACGATGACATCGGACTTGAGCGTGCGCAACGCGACCACCGGACTGGGAAAGTAGCTCGTCGTGTCGGCGAAGGGCGTGGTGGCGGGCCAGTGGAGGTCGCCGACGAGCCGGCGGTAGTTCAGGTCCCCCTTCATTACGGTCAGGGACATGCGGCCGAGCTCGTCGGCGAGGTCGGCCGGTAGCTGGTGGTAGCTGAGCGGGGAGCAGTAGAACTCGTGCGTATAGAGGATGACACGGCCACCGGCCGCTGCCTGCCCGATCCGGCGAGCCACGTCGGCGGCTGCTGACCCGGCCGCCCGCATCCGGCGCAGGCAGGCCACGAAGTCCGCGGTGGTGGCATCGGAGACATAGTACGGGCGCGG
>JAFMQQ010000285.1 GCA_017354595.1 Micromonosporaceae bacterium | reverse complement strand
AGGGTGCGCTGACCCGGCCGGTCGGTGGGGCGCGGGTACTCGCCGGCCAGCTGGCGCACCTGCGGCAGCTGGACCGGCGGGCGCACCTGGAGATCCTGGTCCTGCCGTGGTCGGCCGGAGCGCACGCGGCGATGGCGGGCGCGTTCCGGATCCTGGATTTCGACGACCCCGAGGATCCGGACGTGGTCTACCTGGAGCCGCACGTCGCCGCGTGGTACATGGAGCGACCGGCCGAGGTGGCCGAGTACCGGCGCGTCTTCCAACTGGTCAGCAAGGTCTCGGTACCGATCGAGGAGTGGGAGCCTGGCGATGCCTGACACAGTTATGCCAACCGGCCCGGACCGGACCAGCAAGGCGGCGACCGCGGCCCGGATCTACGACTACTACCTCGGCGGGGCACACAACTTTCCGGCCGATGTGGCCGCGGCGAAGCAGATCATCGCCTTGAACCCGGCGACGCCCGCGATCGCCCGGGCGAACCGGGCCTTCCTCGGTCGCGCAGTCCAGTTCCTGGTCGATGCCGGCGTGCGCCAGTTCCTGGACATCGGCTCCGGCATGCCGACCGCCGGCAATGTGCACCAGATCGCGCAGCAGGCCGCGCCCGACTCGCGGGTGGTGTATGTAGACATCGACCCGGTGGCGGTCGCGGAGAGCCTGGAGTTACTCGAGGGCGACCCAACGGTGACCGCGATCCAGGGCGACGCACGCGTCCCGGGTGAGATCCTCGGCCACGAGCGGGTGCGCGCCATGCTGGACTTCAGCCAGCCGATCGGGCTGCTCATGTGTGCTGTGCTGCACTTCATACCGGACGACACGACGGCGCGCGCCACGGTGTCCACATTGGCCGGTGCGCTGGCGCCCGGCAGCTACCTGGTCATGTCCCACTTCAACATGGAGAGTTGGGATGTCAGCCCGGAGGACGAGCAGGCGGGTCTGAACGTGTACCGGCAGCAGACGGCGACGCCGGTCGGCGCGCGCAGCGCAGCGCAGGTCGCCGAGTTCTTCGCCGGCCGCGCCGACATCGTCGAACCGGGTATCGTCCCCGTGCCGCTGTGGCGCCCCGCCGAGGGCGACCCGGCTGACTTCACCGACAACCCGGGCGCCTCGGCGTTCCTCGGCGCCGTCGGCCGCATCCACGCTGTCCGGCCTCAGCCGGCCGCCCGGGTGTAGACCAGATGCAGCACGCCGGTGCTGAATGTGGCCGAAGACAACAACTTCAGCGGCACCTGCTCGCCATCGGCGAACAGCTTCTTTCCCTTGCCGAGCACGATCGGGTGGACCAGCAGGTGCAGTTCGTCCAGCAGCCCCTGCTCCAGCAGCCAGCGGACCAGCGTCGGGCTGCCCGACATGCCCAGCTGCTGGTCCTGCTTGAGCCTGGCCACCTCGGCCGCCACGTCACCACTGACCACAGTGGAGTTCTCCCAGTTCGCGTCGGTGAGCGTGGTTGACACGACGTATTTGCGGGTGCCGTTCATCACGGCGGTGTACGGGTCGGCCGGGTCGGCGTGCGGCCAGAAGCTCGCGAACTCGTCGTAGGTCTGGCGGCCGAGCAGCAGGGCGTCGTTGCCGGCCATCATCGCACCGACGGCCGCACCCATCTCGTCGTTGAAATACGGGAAGTGCCAGGTGTTCGGCGCCTCCACGACACCGTCGAGCGAAATGAACAGGCCGGACCTGATGGTTCCCACCGGTTGTCTCCCTCATGCTTGTCTGCGGTCCTGCCGGTAGGACGGCGCCCGGGCCGCAGACTGATCGGTCAGGCGGTGATCTCGGCGGGCAGCTCGAAGGCGGGGAAGAGTCCGGTCTCCAGGAAGTGGCAGATGCCGCCGATGCGACCCTCACGCACGTCGAGGACGTGGATCGCGAACGGCTCCCACCGCTTGTCACCGGCCGGGTGGTACACCGCCACGGCCGGCCCGCCGTTGGCCCGGGTGAGCAGCAGCCTGGAGTTCCGGCAGACCGTACCGGGACCGGACCACCACTGCTGGATGTCCGCCCGGCCGCGCATCCAGAACAGGTACGGCGGCATGGTGAAGGTGGCGTCCTCGTGCAGCAGTGCGACCAGCGCCGCCACGTCGTACGCCTCGAACGCGGCGACATAGCGGTCCAGCAGCGACCGGTCGCCATCGCTGAGCTGGCGGGTACCCGCCGGTTCGGTACCACCGGCCATTGTGGAGCGTGCCCGGGCCAGCGCGCTGTTCACCGAGGCGACCGTGGTGTCGAGCAGTTCGGCCACCTCGGCCGCGGACCAGTCGAGCACGTCGCGCAGCACCAGTACGGCGCGTTGCCGCGCCGGTAGCCGCTGCAACGCGGTGACCAGAGCCAGCCGTACCGACTCCCGCAACACGGCACGCTGCGCCGGATCGGCCGACTCCGGCACCACCCGCGAGTCGTGGATCGGCTCGATCCAGGCCGTCTGCTCCAGCGGTACCCCGATGTCGGCCTCCGGGCCCAGGCTCCTCGGCCCGGACAGGTCCATCGGCAGCGCCCGGCGCTGCGGCGCGCGCTGCATGTCGATGCAGACATTGGTTGCTATCCGGTAGAGCCAGGAGCGCAGCGACGAGCGCCCCTCGAAACCCTCACCACCCCGCCAGGCGCGTACCAGCGCCTCCTGGGCGGCGTCCTCCGCCTCCGCGCCGGAACCGAGCATCCGGTAGCAGTAGGCGACCAGCTCCCGCCGGTACCGTTCGCTCTCTTCGGCCAGATCAAGTACCGCCGCACACATCTGCGGAATGATAGCTCAACGAATCATCGTCACCGCGGCGTGGCCTTCGCCGGCGCCGGGATCACCGCGGGCTGCTGGAACCGGTACCGCCCCGGGTCCAGTCCCATGTCGGCCAGCGCCTGCGTCATGAACTGCTGCCAGATCGCGCCCGGGTGGGAGGCGCCGAAGACGTCCTTGCCGTCACGAGTGATCAGGGCCGTCCCGTCGGTGGTTCCCAGCCACACCGCGGCGGCCAGCGTTGCCGTGTAGCCCACCATCCAGGCGTGCGCGTTGCGGGTGCTGTTGTGGCTCGCCTCCCAGGTACCTGTCTTCCCGGCGGAGTCCCAGCCGTTGTCCAGGTGCGCCGCCGGTACCTGGGCCAGCGTCCAGTCCAGCTCGTCGATCTGCTCCCGGGTCAGGCCGATATCGGTACGGGTCAGCGGTTCGGCGTACACCAGGGTGTTGCCGTGCTTCACCTCGCGGACGAAGTGCACCTGCGCCCGCGAACCGTTCGCGGCGAAGGTCGCCATCGCGTTGGCCTGGTCGAGTACGGTCGCCCCGTACTGGCCGATGCCGACCTCGGTGCTGAACGGCCTGGTATCCACGCCGGGTACCAGGTCGACCCGCTTGCCGGCGGCTGTCCACAGTGAACCGATGCCGGCCCGCCGCGCCATGTCGATGACGCTGGGCACGCCGAGGCGTTCGGTCAGCCCGAAGAAGGTTGTGTTCAGCGACGCGACGGTCGCCTCCCAGAGCGTGCAATCCGGCTGGCAGGGCGCGGTCGCCGAGTTGCTCACCGGGCCGGCCGGTGTACCGCGGACCCGGCCGCTGTTCGGGAACTCCTTCACCGGCGGCGAGTCCCAGTGTGACGAGAGCGGGATGCCCTGCTCCAGCGCCTCCGCCAGGTCGTACACCTTGAACGAGGAGCCGGGTGGGTGTTCACCAAAGCCGGTCGGTTTGCCCGCCGCGTTGTAGTACCAACCGGCGTAGTCGGCGCCGGTACCGCTGTTGCCGCCGTAGTACGCGAGCACCCGGCCGGTACCCGGCTCGACGGCCACGAGCGCCGCCTGCCAGTTGGCCGGCTGGTCGCGTACCACACCGGGCGCGCTCGCGCGCCGGATGTCCGCCGCCGCCTCGGCATCGGCCTGCAGCCGCGGCACCAGCGTGGTGACGATGCGGAACCCGCCGTTGGTGAGGTAGTCGGCCGGCTTTCCCTTGAACGGTTCGCGCTGCCGCAGTTCGCTCAGCGCGTGGTTGACCGCCAGGCCGACCGGCCCGGCCAGCGCCCGCACGCTCGCGTCCGGGTCGAGCCCGCGCACCGTGGGGTACTGCAGTGCCTGTGCCTGCGCGGCGGTCAGGTAACCCAGCTGGACCATCCCGGCGCGCACGTACTCCCAGCGGGACATCGAGTTCGCGGCGGCGACACCGCCGCGGGCCGGGTCGTACCCCGGTGAACCGTTGGGGTTGCGCGGATCCGGCTCCGGCTGCCGTACCAGTGTCGCCAGCAGCATCGCCTCGGAGACGGTCACCTGGTCGGCCACCGGGGCGGTGCGCCGGGCGGTCTTGCCGAAGAAGGTCTGGGCGGCGGCTTCGATACCGTACGCGCCCCGGCCGAACGGGATCGAGTTGAGGTAGAAGGAGAGGATCTCGTCCTTTGTGTACGATCGATCGATCTTCCAGGCCAGCATCGCCTCGCGAGCCTTGCGGCCGTACGTCACCCCGCGCAGTCCGGCCGCGAACCGGGCGTACTGCTGGGTGATCGTCGACCCGCCCTGGGTCGGGCCGCCGGTGATGTTGTTCCACAGTGCACGGAGGACGCCGCGCAGGTCGACGCCGGAGTTCTGCCAGAAGCTGCGGTCCTCCGCCGCCACGATGGCCTGCTTCACCGCGTCGTTGAGTTCGCCGGGCTGCAGGATGGTCCGGTTGACCGAGCCGATCCGGGCGATCGGCGTTGCGCCGTCGGCATAGTAGACGGTGGTCGCCTCGGGCAGCGGCAGCTGGGCCGGCAGCGGAATACTGTCCACATAGTACCCAGCCACGGCCGCGCCGGTGGCGGCGAGGATCGGCGATACCAGAACCAGGATGAGCAGCCGGCGCCGGCGCGCCTTGCGGGACCTTTCCTTGCGGACCAGGCGGACATAGTGGCGGCGGGTGGCTTCGTTGCGCTCGGCCTCCCGGCGCCGCTGTTCGGCGAGCACGAGCGCGCGCTTGTGCGCCTGCGCCCGCGCGGCCTCCTCCTCCTGCCGGGCAAGTTCCTGCTCGCGCTGTGCCGCCCGCCGCTCCGCCTCCGCGGTGCGCTGGGC
>JAFMQQ010000284.1 GCA_017354595.1 Micromonosporaceae bacterium | reverse complement strand
CTGTGGTGAGGAACAGGGCCGCGATCGACGCCGCGTTCTGCAGCGCCGAACGGGTCACCTTCGCCGGGTCGATGATGCCGGCCGCGAGCAGGTCGACGTACTCGCCCGAGGACGCGTCCAGCCCGTGTGCCGCGGAGAGGGTGCGTACCTTCTCCACCACCACACCGCCCTCGAGGCCAGCGTTGACCGCGATCTGGCGAAGCGGCGCGTCCAGCGCGATCTTCACGATCTGCGCGCCGGTCGCCTCGTCGCCGGAGAGGTCCAGCTTGTCGAAGGCGGTCTTGCCGGCCTGTACCAGCGCCACGCCACCGCCCGGGACGATGCCCTCCTCGACCGCGGCGCGGGCGTTGCGGACCGCGTCCTCGATGCGGTGCTTGCGCTCCTTGAGCTCGACCTCGGTGGCCGCGCCGACCTTGATGACCGCGACGCCGCCGGCCAGCTTGGCCAGCCGCTCCTGCAGCTTCTCCCGGTCGTAGTCGGAGTCGCTCTTCTCGATCTCGGCGCGGATCTGGTTGACCCGGCCCTGGATCTCGTCGGCGCTGCCGGCACCGTCCACAATGGTCGTCTCGTCCTTGGTGACGACCACCTTGCGGGCCTTGCCCAGCAGGTCGAGCGTGGCGTTCTCCAGCTTGAGGCCGATCTCCTCGCTGATGACGGTGCCACCGGTAAGGGTGGCGATGTCACCCAGCTGCGCCTTGCGGCGGTCGCCGAAGCCGGGCGCCTTGACCGCGACCGACTTGAGGATGCCCTTCATCTTGTTGACGATCAGCGTGGCCAGGGCCTCGCCCTCGACATCCTCGGCGATGACCGCAAGCGGCTTCCCCGACTGGATGAGCTTCTCCAGCAACGGGATGAGGTCCTTCACCGCCGAGATCTTGCTGTTCATGATCAGGATGTACGGGTCGTCGAAGACGACCTCCATCCGCTCCGGGTCGGTCCAGAAGTACGGCGAGATGTACCCCTTGTCGAAGCGCATGCCCTCGGTGAGCTCCAGCTCCAGGCCGAAGGTGTTGCTCTCCTCGACGGTGATCACGCCTTCCTTGCCGACCTTGTCCATCGCCTCGGCGATGATCTCACCGACGTTGGTGTCGCCGGCCGAGATCGACGCGGTCGAGGCGATCTGCTCCTTGGTCTCGATGTCCTTGGCGATCTTGGCGAGCTCCTCGGCAACCGCGGAGACGGCGGCCTCGATGCCCCGCTTCAGGGCGATCGGGTTGGCACCCGCGGCGACGTTACGCAGGCCTTCCCGAACCAGTGCCTGAGCCAGGACGGTCGCCGTCGTCGTGCCGTCACCGGCCACGTCGTCGGTCTTCTTGGCGACCTCCTTGACCAGTTCGGCGCCGATCTTCTCCCACGGGTCCTCGAGCTCGATCTCCTTGGCGATGCTCACACCATCGTTGGTGATGGTGGGGGCGCCCCACTTCTTCTCGAGCACGACGTTGCGGCCCTTCGGGCCCAGCGTCACCTTGACGGCGTCGGCGAGGGAGTTCATGCCCCGCTCAAGGCCGCGGCGGGCCTCCTCGTCGAACGCGATAATCTTGGCCATTCGGTGTTGTCCTCCTGGACAATCCCGGCCGCCTCCCTTGGTGGGCAGGCGCGCCACTCGCTAAGCACGGTCCGGATGCTGTCCATGTGGACAGGCATCCACCGGCCGGGCACGGATAGCCCGCGACGACCAGCCCCACGAATGGGACCCCACCGCCCCGACCTTGGCACTCAACCCCTCCGAGTGCCAAGTCCCTGTTTAGCACTCTGCCCTGGCGAGTGCAAGCGGGAGCGACGACACGGTGCGCGGCCGGCACGGTCGCCCGGCACCGGACTCGCGCGCGACATACGTCGGGAGATCACCGATCGGATCGAGGCACATACATACCGACGCCGCGCCAGCCGTATCCATCCGCCTGGCGCGGCGTCGATGAGACCCGAAGATTTTTCGTTTAGGCGGACTTCATGTGTCAGGCGATGACACGAACCTTCTCCGCCTGCGGGCCTTTCTGCCCTTGCGCGATTTCAAACTCGACGCGCTGACCGTCGTCCAGCGACTTGTAGCCATCCATCTCGATCGCGGAGAAGTGGACGAACACGTCCTGTCCTCCATCGACTGCGATGAAGCCATAGCCCTTCTCGCTGTTGAACCACTTGACGGTGCCCTGTGCCACGGTGCACTTCCTCACTTCTATGGTGCTGAGTCCCTCGACTCGCCGACCCCACCACAGGGCCGGAGCCGCCCCCAGGAAGCGCGTCGACCGCGCTGCATGGCATATAGCGACCGAACACGCACGCTACACGAGCCGGACCAGCGCCGCACTCCCCCAATTCGGACATGAACGATCAACCAGAGACTGAAAAGCATCTTGGTCCAAGATGGCACGGATCAATGTCCTGGTCGGACACTCCTAACTACCTGCGAGACTGGTTCGGTGCACGGCGGAAACGATCTGGAGTCGATCTCCGTCACTGTCCGGCGGGCGGCTCCACAGGACGCGACGCGAGTGCGTGCGCTGCGTTTGGAGATGCTCACCGACGCGCCGTTGGCGTTCGTGGAACGTATCGACGAGGCCGTCGCGCGGCCGCACGGGCAGTTCCGGGCGCGCTTCACCGACCAATCCACGGGTACCGCCAGCGCACAGTTCCTCGCCGAGGCGGACGGCCGGCTGGTCGGCCATGCCGGTGGCATGACGGTCGGCCAGGCGCCCGAGGTGAGCCTGTTGTACGCCGTCTACATAACGCCCGAATGGCGGGGCCGGGGCCTGCTGCGCCGGTTGGTCGCCGCGGTCGGCGACTGGTCGCGGCAGGCCGGCCGGCCCCGGCTGGAACTCGAGGTGGTCACCAGCAACCGCCGGGCGATCGAGGCGTACCAGCGGATCGGCTTCGTGGACACCGGGCGGCGCGCCCCGCACCCGACCATCCCGGTCCTCACCGAGCTGGTGATGACCCGCCCCGCCTAACTGTGGCGGCGCGACTGGACGATACGGAACCGGCTGGCCACATATGCGCCGTCGGTCAGCGCGGCGTTCGCTGCCGGGTTCGCTCCGGTGCCGTGGAAGTCGGAGAACGCGGCCGACTGGTTGACGAAGACGCCGCCGGTGAGGTTCTGCGACAGGTGCACGCCCACCTCGATCGCCGCCCGCTCGGCCTCGGCGAGCACCGCCTCATCGGTGGAGTAGACCGACGCGGTCAGCGCGCCCGCCGCGCCGACGGTACGGCGGAACAACGCGAGGCTCTCGGCGGTCGTCCCGGTCGATACCAGGAATGCGATGGGTCCGAACCACTCGCGGCCGAAGACATCCTGCGCCGCCGCGTCCACTCCGACGATCAAGGGGGTACGCACCACAGCGGCCGGATGGCCGGGGTGCCTGACCGGGTGCGAGTCAAGCAGCACCTCGCCCCGCTCGCGGGCCGCCTCGATCCGCGGTACCACCGAGTCGTTGACCACTGCGCCGGTCAGCTCCACCGCGCGGGCCGGGTCGGCGGTCAGTGCGCCGACCGCACCGGCGATACCGGCCGCCACCTCGGCGAGGCTCTTGTGCCCCAGGTCGGTGTCGATCCCGTCCCGGGGTACCAGGATGTTCTGCGGGGTGGTGCACATCTGTCCACTGTAGAGGGTGAGAGAGAAGGCGAGGTTGCGGCACATGCCGGCGAAGTCGGCGGTGGAGTCCACGATGACGGTGTTCACGCCGGCCTTCTCGGTGAAGACCGCGGCCTGGCGGGCATTGTTCTCCAGCCACTGCCCGTACCCGGTGGAGCCGGTGAAGTCGATGACCCGCACCTCCGGCCGCTGGGCGAGTACCGACGCCAGCCCCTCGCCCGGCGCCTGCGCCGCCAGGGCCACCAGGTTGGCGTCGAAGCCAGCCTCGGCGAGCACCTCGCGGGCGTACCGGACGGTGATGGCCAGTGGCAGTACGGCACCCGGGTGCGGCTTGACGATCACCGGGTTGCCGGTACCGAGCGAGGCGAACAGGCCGGGGTAGGAGTTCCAGGTGGGGAAGGTGTTGCACGCGATCACCAGGGCCACCCCGCGCGGTACCACGTGGAAGGTCTTCCGCATCCGCAGCGAGTCGGCCCTGCCGGCGGGCTTCTCCCAATCGGCCGCGCCCGGATGCCGGGTCTGCTCGGCGTACGCGTACGCCAGCGACTCCAGCGCCCGGTCCAGCGCGTGCGCCCCACCGGCCTGGAACGCCATCACGAACGCCTGCCCGGTGGTGTACTGCACCGCGTTGGCGAGCTCGAAGATGTGCTCGTGCAACCGGTCGAGGATGCGCAGGCACACCTCGGCGCGCATCGCCGGCCCGGCGTCCCGCCACCCGGGCAGGGCGGCGAGCGCGGCGGCGACCAGCGCGTCCGGGTCGCCGTGCGGGTACCGGATGCCGAGCTCGATGCCGTACGGCGAGGACTCGGTGGCGACCCGGTCGGTAGTGCCCGGCTGGTCCAGCGGGAAGTCCTCGCCGAGGTACGCCTGGAAGGCGGCCGCGCCGGCGGGCGCCGCCGCCTCGCCATAGACCCGCGGGCTGGGTGACTCGGGATAGGCCGACCAGTAGCCCCGGTCGACGATGGCGGTCAGTGCCCGCTGCAGGGTCGCTGCATGTTCGGGCGTGAGGTCGGCTACAGGCCCGACCGAGGTGGCTGTCATACCGCCATCATGCACTCATGCGGATCGTGGTAGACGACTTGTCCGGCCGGCAGATCGCCGAGTTCCTTGCCGAACACGTACGCCAGATGTGGGCCACCGGGCCAGCGGAGAGCCACTATGTGTTGAACCTCGACGAGCTGCGAGCGCCCGGGATCACCTTCTGGTCGGTGCTGGACGAGCAGACCGTGGTCGGCTGTGCCGCCATCAAGCGGCTGGACGATGGCCACGCGGAGCTGAAGTCGATGCGTACCGACCCGACCCGGCGCCGGGCCGGCATCGCATCCCAGTTGCTGGCGTACATCCTGACCGAGGCGAAGCGGATGGGGTACACCCGGCTGAGCCTGGAGACCGGTACCGACGAGTTCTTCGCGCCGGCCC
>JAFMQQ010000283.1 GCA_017354595.1 Micromonosporaceae bacterium | reverse complement strand
GGGCGGGGTCGGCGCGGTCAGCGCGGCCGGCAGGTCGGCCCGGGTCCAGCCCCTGGTACCCGGCATGCCGGGGCGTGGCGCCCGGGACGGGAACGGCCGGGTGGCCGCTGACCCCGGGCCGCGCACTGAGCCGAGCCCGGGCGCGGGCAACGTGTACCCGAGCTCCTGCGACACCGCGTCCAATGTGGACCCGGATCCGCCTCGCCCGTCATCCGGATACCGGCCGCGCGGCGCTACCGGCCGCGCCGTACCCCGACCGTCCCGGGGCGGGTTTCCTGGCGTGGACGCGCCCTCCCGGGGTGCGCTGTGTGGGACCACCGCTGGGCTCACCGGTGACGCGCCCTCCGTCTCGTTCCGCCCCCGGCGCATCGCGACGTGCGCGGGTACCTCGATGGCGTCGTCCTCCCCGGCCGGGTCGCCAGGCTCGCCTGGGACGACCCGCCACTGGGTGGTCGGCACGGTCGCCCAGGCCGGCCCGCTCGGGCGCCGGCGCTCCTCGGGGCGCCCGTCCCGCTTGGCCATCGCGGGTCACCTCGCACTTCCAGCGTGCCGGCCATCGATGGTTGCCGGTGGCTGGCTCGGTCCGATGGGAAAGGAAGGTAACGGGGTGGACCTTGGCACCGCCACCTCAGCCCAACCACTATGGCTGCGACCTCCCGTACCATATCGGACTTTCGCCGCGCTGTTTAGTGCTGGATTCCGGCGGTACTCCAGCTACCGCCGGGCGACCGCCGCGGCCGTCTGCACCGACTCGGTCTTTGGCTTCTCAACGGCTATGTGCTGCTCGCGGTTGCGGCGGCACCCGATGACCTACCCACTCTTCGCACTCGCCTTGGTACTGGCGGTGCTGGTCTGCTTCGCCTGCCGGTACCGTGGTCGCCCGGCTGTACGCCGGAACCAGCGACCGGCCCGCGGTGTCTGAACAGGCATGAGGATCGGGTACCGCATCCTGGCGATCTGTTCCGCCGCCGTCCTCGCCGGGTGCACCGGTGGGCCGGACGCCACAGTGCCACCTCGGCTGGACGCGCCCCCTCGGGTGCCGGCGCCGTCGAGCAGTGCCGCCGTCTGCCCGGTCACCCGGCCCGGGGTCGTCGCCGGCGCCGCCTCCGACACGCCCTGGAGCGCCGGTGGCGCGTACGGCAACGAATGGCTGTGGGTCGCCGGGCTGGGCCCGGGTGGCGTGATCGACGATCCGCGGTTTGTCCAGCCGGACGCCTCGGTGAGCTGGAAGTTGCTCTGGTACCGGGTGGTTCCCGGCCGGCTGCAGATCACCGGCCGCCGGCTGGACGGCCCGGCACCGGCCCTGCGCGCCGACATCCCGGCCGGGTACGGCGGCATCGGCTTCCAGGCGTCCGGAGTGGACTTCCCGACCGTGGGCTGCTGGGAGGTGACCGGCACGGTGGCCAACGGTGGCGCGACCACCGGCCGGCTCACCTTCGTCACCCTCGTCCGGGCAACCAGGGGCTGACCGGTCAGGCCGCCGAGTGGGTGGCCGCGCCGGCGTAACCACGCACCTCCAATCGAGCCGGGTCGAAGCCCTCCGGCAGGCCGGTCACCTCGATCACCGCGGTGTCACCGTCACGCAGGTCGAAGTAGTTGTCCCGGAACCGTACTCCCGGCGCCGGGGTCAGCGCGTGCACGAAGTAGGCGTACCCGGTCGCGGTGACGCTCAGCCGCGCCGCGCCCGGGCCGGCCGGTTCGGCGGTCACCTCCAGCGCGCTGGGGCCGAACGGGACCTCCCTGACCTCGGCGAAGAAGAGCCGGTTGGCCGGGAACAGCCGGCCCCGACTCTCCACCCAGGCGTACCGGTCGGCGGTCAGCGGGAGGCCGTCCCGGGTCCACAGTGGACGTGACTCGCCCGGCCCGAGCGCGACGGTCACCTCCTCGCGCAGCTCCGCCCGGCCGTCGAAGCCCGCCACCGTGACCACGGCCTGGTCCCGGACGGCCGTGCTGGTGCTGTTCGACACCCAGAGTTCGAGGGTGTCACCTGCCCGCCGGAGGCTCGCCATGACCGGCGCGAAGGCGCGTGCCACGTAGTGGTAGCCCGCCTTCGGTACCAGATCATAGTCCACAATGGACCAGCTGAAGCCGGGCCAGGCATCGTTGAACTGCCAGACCAGCGTGCCACTGCAGTGCGGCGCGCGGCGCCGGTAGTGCTCGATCCCGAACTTCAGCCCCTCGGCCTGCGAGACCATGGTGAAGTCCACATACTGCTCGATGTCGGCCGGCAGCCCGGTGACTATCTCCAGCACGGGGTCGTGCTTGTCCTTCGGGTTGTCCTTGTTGTGGTGGTCGAAGGCCGGGCTGTGCACGTACAGCTCGTCAGCCGGCAGCCAGCGCTCCAAAGTGGACCGCTCCGGCGAGGCGTGGATCCCGAACTCGCTGATGAACTTGCCCCGGTCGTTGCCGTACCGGCGGTAGTGCCGCGCCTGTCCGACGCTCGCGTACGGTCCGCCACCCGCGCCGAAGTCCGCCCCGTGCCAGACCTCCCACGCGTGCCGGTCACCATCCAGCACGCCGTTGCAGGCGCGCCACCCCTCGGTCGGATCCTCGCCCCACGGGCTGCCCGGCCAGTACGGCACCCCGCCGCCGTACGCCTCGACCGCCTCCGGCAGGACCCGGTAGAAGAAGTCGTACCCCCACGGCCCCGGCTGGTACCCCTCGAAGGCGAAGCCGTGGATCATCTGCACCTCGTTGTTGCCGCTCCACAGCGCCATGCTCGCCCGGTTGCGCAGCCGCTTGACCTGGTACTCCGCCTCCTTCGTCACCTCCGCCAGCAGAGCCGGGTCGTCGCTTGGATAGTCGGTGCAGGCGAACATGAAGTCGTGCCAGACGAGCACACCCAGCTCGTCGCAGGCCTGGTAGAAGGAGTCCTTCTCGTAGATCCCGCCGCCCCAGACGCGCAGCATGTTCATCCCGCCGTCGCGGGCCAGCTCCACCAGCGCCCGGTGCCGCCGCGGCTGGACGGATCCGACGAGCATGTCGGCGGGGATCCAGTTGGCGCCGCGGGCGAAGATCGGCACCCCGTTGAGCAGGAACCGGAAGTACCGGCCGCCCTCGGGGTCGGGGTCGCGGTCCAGCGCGATGGTACGCAGCCCGACCCGGTCGGTGATCTGGTCGAGCATCTGTTCGCCGGCGAGCAGGGTGACCGTGACGTCGTAGAGCTCGGGCTCGCCCAGGTCGTGCGTCCACCACAGCCTCGCCTCGGGGACGGTCAGGCTGCCGCGCGCCGCGCCGCCCTCGACCGGTAGGTCCACTGTGGACGTACGCCCGGCCGGCGAGACGAGCCGCACGCGCGCGGTGAGTGGGGCGTCGGTGGCGAACCGGTCCACCTCGACGAGCAGGCTCAGCACGGCGTCCCCGTCTGCGATCCGGTCGGTGCGCAGATGGTGGGAGGCGATCACCGCGGCCTGCTCGACCACCAACTCGACCGGCTGCCAGATGCCGATCGACGGTACCCGCGGCCCGAAGTCCCAGCCCCAGGAGAAGGTGGCCTTGCGCCGCTGGGTGGCGTACGGCAGCGCCTCGGGCAGCGAGGACTCGCTGCCCTCCTCGCCGGAGCCGCCCTCGGCCTCGGGCTGGGTATCGCCGGCTGGGGTGTCGGTGGCTTGGGCGTCGCCGGGTTCGGCCCACGCCTTGGCCAGGCGGCGCCCGAACTCCGCGACCGGCTCCGGAATCCGCAATCCGGCCAGTGGCGGCGAGAAGCGCAGCAGCAGTTCGTTCTGCCCGCCCAGCCGCCCGGTCAGGTCGAATGCGGCCGGGCGGAACATGTTCTCGTGGTGGCCGAGTGGCTCGCCGTTGAGCCAGATGTCGGCGACCGTATCCAGCCCGTGGAAGACCAGTCGCACCCGCTGGTCCGCTTCCACCGGCCCCGGCCCGGCGAAGGTTGCCCGGAACCACCAGTCGCGCTCCTCGATCCAGCGGATCCGGTTCTCGTTGCGGTCCTGGTACGGGTCCTCGATCAGGCCGGTCCGCAACAGTGACTCGTGCACCCCGCCCGGTACCACCGCCGGGACCCAGCCCTCGGTGGGCAGCTCGGCCGGGCCGAGCCCGATCCGCGTACCGACAACTTCGACCCCGCTGACCTGCATGACGTCTCCCTCCGGCGGACCAGGGCGCCCAGCAGGTAGTTGATCACGATTGGCTTCCAGCCCGCCAGGGGAGTCAGCAGTGTTCCGTCGCCAGCACCGCCCAGCTGCGCCGCCGTTGCCGGCCGGGCGGGTACGGAGCTGGGCCGGCTAAACCTTCTCGCCGACCTTGACCTGTGGCTTGGGTACCCGCATCCGGCGGAAGCTGACGGTGCGCATGACGATGTAGAAGCCCAGGAAACGCATCCCAGTGGTCTCGTTGGGGAAGCGCTGCGCTGCCAGCCGCCGGACCTTGCGGACGACCAGCACGCTGTCGATCACGGTCGCCGCGAACAGCACCACGAACAGCGCGTTGGCGCCGGCCTGGACGGGCACCGGGAAGGTCCGGTTGGAACCGATCAGCACCACGAACAGGCCGATGAAGAAGAACGTCGCCGCGTTGCGCCGGGAGTCGACCACGTCCCGGGCGAGCCGGCGGATCGGACCGCGATCGCGGAGCATCAGGTACTTCTCGTCGCCGGCCATCATGCCCTGGCGCTGCTCCTCGCGCTGGGTCCGCTGCCGGGCCCGGGCCCGGCGCAACGCCTCCTTGCGGTCGGCGGGCGGTGCCACCGGCCGGCGGCGGGAGACCACCCGCTTCGGCGTCGCCTCGCCCTTCTTCGGCGTGTAGGCCTTGGAGCGCCGTTCCTGATCCTCGGGTACCCGGCCGGGGCGCGCGCTCGGCGCGGCCTCATCCTCCGGCGCGTCCTGCGGGTCGAGCGAGGTGGGCACCACGGTCTCGCCGGACTCGGCGAGGGTGTCCTCAACGAGGTCGACCGGCTTGCGACGGAACATTGCCACGGGAGAAGAGTAGCCGGCCCGGGCACCGGCGGCGAGGCGCCCGAGCGGGGCGCTCGGGCCGGGACGGCGGCGCTCAGGCCGAGACGGCGG
>JAFMQQ010000282.1 GCA_017354595.1 Micromonosporaceae bacterium | reverse complement strand
ACCACGACCAGCAGCGCGTTGTTGTACGAAGTCGGCAGCGTGTACGGGTCCTGGGCGGACGGCCAGCCGGTGTAGTTCCTGGTGGAGAAGATGCCCCAGCTGCCGCCGTAGTACATCAACACAACCGGAGTCAGGTTGAACATCGCCTGCTCCAATGTGTACGTCGCCTGCTTCTGCGCCGCCTCGTCGGTCGCGGCGGCGAGCGTGGCGAGTGCCGAATCCACCGTCGGGTCCTTGAACCGCTCGAAGTTGTTCGAGGTCGGTGTGTTCACCGGGGCGGCGAAGGCACTGGCCAGGCCGAGGTTGAAGTCGGAGTACGGGATCCCGTTCCCGCCCCAGCCACCGATGGCGGCGTCGAACGTACCGCCCTGGATGGAGTCGGAGTATCCCGCGTACTGCGGCAGGTCGAGCGATGCCTTGATACCGACCGCGGCCAGCTCGGTGACGACCTCCTTCGCGGCGGCGACCCAGTCGCTGAAGTTGCCCGGCATGACGATCGTCATGGTGGCCTGCTTGCCAGCCTTGACCAGCTTGCCGCCGGCCAGCTGGTACCCGGCCTTGGCGAAGGCGGCCTGCGCGCCGGCGCTGTCCTGGCTCACCACGCCCTGCGCGGGCAGGCTCGGGTCGAGCCACTTCTGCAGGTTGGGCAGGATCAGCCCGGACTGGCTGGCCGGGCCGAGGTACCCGTTGACCGCCTTGGTGGCGATGGTCTGCCGGTTCAGCGAGAGCGAGATGCCCTTGCGGAAGTTGGCGTCGCTGTACGGCGCCTTGGTCAGGTTGAGGTACAGCCCGATGGTGCCGCCCGGCGGGAACCAGTACGTGTTGTGCTTCGGGTCGCGGGCCACCCAGACCTGCTGGACGTTGGGCAGGAAGTTGTACGCCCAGTCGAACTTGCCACTGGTCACGTCGAGCTGGTTCGTGCTCTGGGTGCTCGCCTGCGCCGGGAAGACCACCCGGTCCGGAACGATCTTGTCGGCCTGCCAGTAGCTCGGGTTCTTCTTCAGCGTCACCTGCGTCGGCGCGAACTTGTCCAATGTGTACGGTCCGGTGCCGACCGGCGAGGTGTTGGCGAACTTGTCCGGACTCGGGTCGGGGACCGAGGACCAGATGTGCTCGGGCACGATCGGGATCTGGGCGAGGGTGAACGCGTACGGCACGTTCGCCGCCTTGAAGGTGAAGGTGACCTCGTTGCCGGCGGCGGCGACATTGGTGATCTGCTGCCACACGCCCTTGGTGTCCAGCGCCGGGAACTTCTTCAGCAGGTTGAAGGTGAAGACCACGTCGGCCGGGGTGAAGTCCTTGCCGTCGCTCCACTTCACGCCCTGCCGGATCGTGTAGACCAGCGTCGTCGGGTCGGTGAACTTGTACCCGGTGGCGAGAAACGGCGTGTAGGTGCCGTCCACCGGGCTGGGGATCTCCAGCGGCTCGTAGATCAGCCGGGTGCCGCCGAGCTCGTCGTCGGCGAACGGGTTGAACTTCTCGACCAGGGTCGGGTTGCCGGCGTCCCCCTGGACGGTGAGAGTACCGCCGCCGCCGGCCGCGGTGCCGTTGTTGGACTTGGCGGAGCAGGCTGCGGTCAGCCCGAGTGCCACGGCGAGCGTAGCGGAGAGCACGGCGGTCGCGGGGTGTGAAGGTCGGTTCATGACTTACTCCTTGCCGGGGAGTAGCTGAAGCCGGACGCGTACCACGCCCGGCATCGGTAGTCTAAAATGGACAGTCGTGGTATCGCCGGTGGCTTCTGGCAGAGTGGCCTCCGGCAGCGGTTCTTCGTGCAGCCGGTCGGCGGCGCGCAGCTTCTGCCACAACGCCTCGTCCGGCCAGTCCAGATCGGACGGACACAGTAGAGCGATATTGGAGTGTTCCGCGTCGACGCGGGCGATCGTGATGGCACGCCGTACGCCGTCCCCCAGGCCGGTCACGCTGAGGGCAACATCCCGATCCAGTTGGGGGTCGCCGTGCAGCAGCGCGGCGTTGATGGTGCCGTTCCAGACCAGCACGTCCACCGTGCCGTCCTGGTGCCGGGTGGCCCACGCGCGTACCAGCACCCCGGCACCGTCCCCGGTCACCCGGCTGCCCAGCACCTGCTCGCCCTGGTGCGCGGCCAGGTGCAGCGCCCAGTACCGCGGCTTGCCCAGGTTGCCGACGGTGAGCAGGCCGAAGCCGTTGTGGAACAGCCGGGGTGGCCGGCCCAGTTCCTCGAAGTGGTCGCTGATCACCCAGTACGCCAGCGCGTCCAGCCGGCCCTGCACATCGGAAAGTCCACTAAGGACAAACGGCGCGCCGAACGCCCCGTCGTGTACCGGCCCGTAGTGGGTCGAGCCGACTCCCCACTCGGTCCACCAGACGGGTACCGGCCCGAGGTCGTGGCGGCGCAGCGACGGGCGCACGTCCAGCGGCAGGTTCCCGTACGTGTGGGTGGTGACGAAGTCCAGCGGGGCGCCGGTACCGGCGGCGTGCTCGGCGAGCGCCTCCAGCCACTCGCCGGCCGCGGTCGCCGGGCCGCCCACCGGCAGCCGCTCGTCGACCGCCTTCACCGCCCGGGCCGCCTCGTCGTACAGCCGCAGGTACTCATCCCGGGTACCGGTCCAGAAGACTTCGAGGTTGGGTTCGTTCCACACCTCGAAGCCCCACCCGGCGACCTCGGCCACGCCGTACCGCTCGACCAGGTGGGTGACCAGCGAGCAGACCAGCTCCCGCCACTGCCCCCAGTCGGCCGGCGGCGAGACGATCGCCTGGTAGTCGAAGACGGTCTGCTCCGGGTCGCGCGCCAGCGCCGCCGGCATGTATGACAGCTCCACCACCGGGCGCAGGCCGATCTCCAACAACCGGTCGTAGATCGCGTCGATCCGGGTGAAGTCCAGCTGCAGCGCGCCGGCCGGGTCGCGCCGTACCACCTGGTTGTCGTCGTGCAGGATGGCGTGCGCCCGCACGTGGGTCACGCCGAGGTCCTGCCGGGCCCGGCGCAGCGCATCGGCGAACTCGTCCGCGATCCACTGCTGGGCGCCGTCGAGCAACAGCTGGGAGAGGCGCTCCGAGCCGACCATCCGCCACACCCGGGCGGTCTGACCCTCCACAGTGGATGCGTCGACGGCCACCTGGACCGGACCGGGCGCACCGGTGCCGGTGCTCGACTCGACCGGCGCGGACCAGGCCCATGCCGGGTGTTCGGCGCCGGCTACCGCACCGATCCGGTACCGGTACCGGACGCCGTCGCGCAGCCCGGTATCGGCGAACCGGCAGCCGGGTACCGCCGGCACATCGCTGCCGCCGTGGGTGAGGATCTCCGGTTCGCCGCCGTCGGCGCTGCGCTGCACCAGGTACCCGGCCGCACCGGGTACCGGATCCCATTGCAGGGCAACGTGTCCCACGCCGGAAGTGGCGCGTACCCCGGTCGGCGCGGGCAGCGCCAGCCGCTGGTCGGCGTCGGCGGTCTGGGTCGAGCGCCGGTAGATCCGCCGCTCCCAGTCCACCCGTGCGTCGGTCACTGGTCCTCCCTCCGCCCGGCCGGGGCCGGGCAGCCGCAGCTTTCGCGAACCTCCAGCCGTACCGGAAGTTGAATCTCCTCGGCCGGCCGGTCCGACTCCGCGATGCGCTGCTGCAGCAGGCTCACCGCGACCTCGCCGATCTCGCGCATCGGCTGCGCCACCGTGGTCAGCCCGGGGCTGAGGTGCCGGGCAACCTGTACCCCGTCGAAGCCGGTCACCGCGACCTGCTCCGGCACGCGCAGCCCGGCCTGGCGCAGCGCGGACATCGCGCCGATCGCGGTCTGGTCGTTGGCGCAGACCAGCACCCGCGGAACGGGTCCGCGCTGCAGCAGGCGGGTGACGACCGCCGCCCCACCGGCCGCGGTGAAATCACCATGCAGGTCGGGCTCACCGGCGGCCGCCAGCCCGCGTTCGGTCAGGCCGCGTTCGGCGAGGGCCGCACGGAAGCCGGCGTACCGGCTGGCCGAGTCGGCGGAGTCCGGCGGCCCGGCGATGAAACACAGATCGGTGTACCCGTGGGTGTCCAGCAGGTGCCGGGTCAACTCGTGCATGCCGGACTCGTTGGCGACGCCGAGGTGGTCGACCGTGCCGCGCACCCGGATGCCGGGCGGCGCGGCGAGCAGCACCACCGGTACCCGCGCCACGACGTGCTCCACGGTCTCCGCCGGTGCGGTACCGGCGAGCACCACCAGTCCGTCGCACCGGCCGGCCACGGTGAGCACCAGGTTGGCGTCGTCGGTCTCGTGGCTGGCCGCGATCAGCAGCGCGTACCCGCTGCGCCGGGCGGCCCGCTCCATGCCCCGGATCACCTCGTCGTACCAGTACATGGCGTCGGTGTCCGCTTCCTGGTCCGGACGTGCCCGCCCGGGGCGCGCGATGTCCCGGTCGCCGACCAGGTCCGGGAAGCACAGCCCGAGCACGGCGGTACGCCGGCCGGCCAGGTCCTGCGCCGCCCCCCGGGGTACGTAGCCGAGCTCTGTCACCGCGGCCATCACCTTGTCCCGGGTCTCCTGCCGGACCCGGTCGTGCCCCGCCAGTACGCGCGACACGGACGCGGTGGAGACGCCGGCCCGCTCGGCGACCTCATAGACAGTGGGCGATGTGCGCATCCCCGGGGGAGGTTCGGGTATGCGCTTACGTAAGCGCATACACGGCAGGCTACGCCAGCGCCCCCCATCGAACAAGACCGGGAAACGTGCCGGGGCGCCAGCAGCCGCAGGGCCGGCCGGCCGCAACGGATGCGGTCGGCCGGCCCTGTTGGTCAGGCCGCCTGTTGGTCAGGCGGGTTGGTCAGGCGGGTTGGTCAGGCGGCCGGTTGGTCAGGCGGCCGGTTGGTCAGGCAGGTCGGGTGCTGAAGATCGCCGCCGCACCCACCGGCAGTTGGTAGGTGTACGTGGCACTCGCCCACTGCACCGGGAAGGTGGCGACCGTGTGGCCGGTGTTGTACACCACCTCGAGCTGGGTGCCGTCCGGCATCGTGGCCGTCTTGCGCTGCACGTTGCCGCCCTGCGCGGCCGGAGCGGTAGCCGCGGC
>JAFMQQ010000281.1 GCA_017354595.1 Micromonosporaceae bacterium | reverse complement strand
GCGGTCATGTAGGAGCCGGATCGGCAGGCCGAGTTCGGTGTCGGTTGCTGTCACGATCCGACACGCTACCGCCGTTGACTTACCCTGCGGAGTGGGTGGGTACGGTAAGGGGAAGCCAGGGTGACGAAGGGCGGGCTTTGAGCCGCTTGGGGTGGGTACGAGCAAGTTTCCGCCGGGTGTACCAGGTCGGGCGGCACTCCGTACTGTCCCACAACGGCGGCGGTACGCCGGGCAACGGGGCGCAACCATCCGCGCGGCCGCCCCGCCGCACGGCTCCCGTAGACGGCGAGCCCGTGGACGGCGCGCCCGTGGACGGCGAGCCCGTGAACGGGGAGGCGGTGAACCGGGAGGCGGTCGACGGCGAGCAACGGACCACCTCACCAGTGGTCGCCCGGACCCCGATAAACGGCCGGGGCGATGGGGAAGTGCCACACGCGCTGCGGGTGGGCGCGGCCTGGTCCTGGCGGCTGCTGGTGCTCGCCGCGGCAACCGTGGTGGTGCTGTGGATCGTCGGCAAGCTGCACCAGGTGGTCATCCCGGTCGCCGTCGCGCTGCTGCTCTCCGCGCTGCTCGCGCCCGCCGTCGCCTTCCTGCGCCGGATCGGGCTGCACCGGTCGCTGGCCACCGCCATCGTGCTGATCGCCGGCCTGGCCGTCATCGCCGGTACGTTGACTCTGGTGATCAGCCAGTTCATCGACAACTGGGGACTGCTCGCGGCCAAGTCGCAGACCGGCCTGGACAAGATCCAGGCGTGGCTGCAGGGTCCGCCGCTGCACCTGTCCGACCGGCAACTGAACACGGTGCTGGTATCGGCGCGCAGCTGGCTGAAGGACCACCAGTCCACGCTGACCACCGGTGCGGTCTCCACCGCGGCCACCGCCACCGAGGTGCTGGCCCAGCTGTTCCTGGTGCTGTTCACCACCTTCTTCTTCCTGCGCGACGGGCGGCGGATCTGGTCCTTCCTGGTCGCGCTGCTGCCGACCAGGGGGCGGGCTCCGATCGGCAGCGCCGGCGAGCAGTCCTGGGGCACGCTGGTCGCCTACGTACGCGCCACTGTCCTGGTCGCCCTCATCGACGCGATCGGTATCGGCATCGGCCTGATGCTGCTGCGCATCGATCTGGCGTTGGCGTTGGCCGCACTGGTCTTCCTCGGTGCCTTCATTCCGATCGTGGGCGCCACCATCACCGGTACCGTGGCGGTGCTCGTCGCGCTGGTCACCCACGGCCCGCTCAGCGCGCTCGCGGTGATCGCGGTGGTGATCGGGGTACAGCAGCTGGAGGGGCACGTGCTGCAGCCACTGATCATGGGGCGGGCGGTCGCCATCCACCCGCTGGCGGTCATCATGGCGATCGCCACCGGCGCGGTACTCGCCGGCATCATCGGTGCGTTGGTGGCGGTACCGATCGTGGCCGTACTCAACACGGCGGTGCGGCACCTCGCGGCGCAGCGGTCGGACCAGCCGCCGCCGCCCCCACCCAAGCAGGTCGTGATCCGCGACTGACCGCCGCGCCGGCTCGCGGTCAGGTCGTGGCGGCCAGGCGGCGCAGGGCGGCGAGCACCGTCCCGGTCTCGGTGGTGTACCAGAACGGTGGCAGCGACGCGCGCAGGTAGCCGCCGTATCCCCGGGCGGTCTCCAGCCGCGGGTCGAGCACCGCGACCACACCCTTGTCCTCGGCGCTACGGATCAGCCGCCCGACGCCCTGGGCCAGCCGGACCGCGGCGACCGGTACGCTCACCGCCGCGAAGCCCGAGCCACCGGCCGCGTCCACCGCATCCGAGCGCGCCGCGGCCAGCGGCTCGTCCGGGCGCGGGAACGGCAGCCGGTCGATGACCACGAGCTGGCAGGCGTCACCGGGTACGTCCACGCCCTGCCAGAGCGAGAGCACACCGAGCAGGCAGCTGGCCCGGTCCTCGCGGAACCGGCGGACCAGCAGCGGCAGCGACTGCTCACCCTGCAGCAGCACGGTGAGATCGGTCTTCGCGCGCAGCACCTCCGCGGCCCGTTCCGCGGCCCGGCGGGAGGAGAACAATCCGAGGGTACGGCCACCCAGCGCCTGTACCAGTTCCAGCAAGTGTTCGCCGGCCGGATCGGAGAGCCCGGACTGGGTCGGGCGCGGCAGGTGCGCCGCCACGTAGAGGATCCCCTGGCGCCGGTACTCGAACGGCGAGCCGACATCCAGCGACGTCCACTGTGGAGTCTCCTGTGGATCGCTGTTCTGCGCCGGGCCGGGTGCCAGGCCGAGCGCGCGGGCGATCGCGTCGAACCGGCCGCCCAGCGCCAGGGTCGCGGAGGTGCCGACCACGGTGCGCTCGTGGTACAGGTGGGTGGCGAGGGTACCGGCGACCGACAGCGGCGCGACCACCACTGCGCGCCGGTCCGGCCCGCCCGCCCGGTCCGGTCCGGTCACCCAGGCGACATCCTGCCCGGACTCGGCGAGCAGCCGCTGTGCGGTCTCGGAGAGCTCGGTCAGCCCGGACTTCGCCTGCTGCTTGCGTACCGGGTCGGGGTCGTCGGCCTTGACGTCGCCGATCCCGCCAGCGGCGTGCCGGAGCGCTGCGTCCAATGTGGTCAGTGCGTCGCGCAGCGCCGGCGGTAGGCCGGCGGTCAGCCGTCCCGGCCGCACCTGTGCCAGGCCGGCCGCCAGGCCCTCGCCCGCCTCGGCGAGGCCCTCGTAAACCTCACCCTCCACAAAGGAGCGTGCCCGCCGCGCCACCCGGTCGACCAGTTCCGGCCCCAGCTCCGCCTGGGCCGCGCTGGTGACCCGGTCGGCGAGTTCGTGTGCCTCGTCCACGATCAGCAGCCGGTGCGGTGGCACGATGTGCCGGCCGGCGAGCATGTCCACCGCGAGCAGGCTGTGGTTGGTCACCACGATGTCCGCCTCGCGGGCCCGCGCGCGGGACGCCTCGGCGAAGCACTCGGCACCGTACGGGCACCGGGTGGCACCGACGCATTCGCGCGCCGGCATCGATACCAGGCGCCAGGCCGAGTCGTCGACGCCGGGATCCAGCTCGTCCCGGTCGCCGGTCTCCGACTCCAGTGCCCAGTCGCGCAACCGCTGCATCTGCTTGCCGATCCGGCCCGCCTCGCCGAGCCAGCGGGTCCCGCCGCCCGTCCCGCCGCCGGCCCCGCCGGTCTCGAGCAGCGCGTCCTGCGGCTCGTCCTCGCCGGTGCTCTGCTCCAGCCGGGCCAGGCACAGGTAGTGGTGCCGGCCCTTCAGCACGGCGAAGGTCGGCCGGCGGCGCAGCACCGGCTCGACCGCCTCGCACAGCCGGGGCAGGTCGTGGTCGACCAGCTGCGACTGCAGCGCGAGGGTCGCGGTGGAGACGACCACGGGACCGTCGACCAGCAGCGCGGGTACCAGATATGCCAGTGACTTTCCGGTGCCGGTACCGGCCTGGACGAGCAGATGCTCGCCGCTGTCCACCGCGTGCTGTACCGCCGCGGCCATCCGCTGCTGGCCAGGCCGCGGCTCGCCACCCGGTACGGCACCGATCGCGGCGGTGAGCAGTTCGTCAACGCTGGGCGGCTTGGGGGGCGGCGTCACGGAACCTGACGCTACCCCGGCCCGCAGGGTGAAGCGGTGCTCCGTCCACAGGACGCGAGTTATCCACAGCCGGGAGGCGCGCCCTTGCGCGGCGCGCCCGTTGGCGTACAGAGTGGCGCCATGCCGGGAGGGGAGGCAGCATGGTTGCCACTATGGCTACACAGCCCAGAATCGAGCCGAGGCAGGTCGAAAGGGGCCGTCCGTTCGTGCGGGCCGACCTTGAAGACGTGCCCGACGATGGGCGCCATTACGAGATCATCGACGGCGTTCTCGTGGTGACGGGCACGCCCGACCAGTTGCACCAGCGGGCCGTGGGTCGGATCTACCGTGTGCTCGATGATGCCTGTCCCCCGGAGTTCGAGGTTCTCCTCGGCCCGTTCGCCGTTGGACTCGCCGACGACAGTGAGATCCGTCCGGACCTCATGGTCGCGAAACGGAGTCACATCAAACGACAGGAGTTGCCTGGGCCACCGGAGCTGACGGTGGAGGTGCTCTCACCGAGCACGCGGCTGATCGACATCAATGTCAAGCGGCCTCGTCTGGAGAGGGCCGGTGCGCCCAGCTTCTGGGCCGTCGATCCGGCCGAGGATCCCCAGCACGCCAGGCTCATCGTGTGGGAGCTCCAGCTCGACGGGCGGTACCAGGAGGTGGCCAATGTCAGCGGGGAGAGCGAGTTCCACGCCATGTCGCCGTACCCGGTGAAGGCGGTGCCGGCGGCGCTGGTCTCATAGGGCGGGTTTCCCGCCACATGAGACCGTGACGTGGCAACGATCAGCTACCTTCACACCATGGACCACGAGGTCGTCCGCGTCGACTTCCGCAAGTACGACGGCAGCCCGCATCGTGGCTACCCGGCTCTGCGGCTCGGCGAGGACGAGCACGGGACCTGGCTCGGCGTACCGCAGGACGCCTTTGATGAGGCCGACTTCAAGTACCGCGAGCCATACGTGCTCCTGGTGCCGAGGCGCGCCTGGTGGACCGCGATGTTCAACTCGCCGCCCCGGCGTACCGAGATCTACTGCGACATCACCACTCCGGCGACCTGGCGGCCGGGCACCGTACGCCTGGTCGACCTCGACCTGGATGTGCGGCGGCGGCGCGAGTCCGGCACCGTCGAACTGCTCGATGAGGATGAGTTCGCCGACCACACCCGGCGGTTCGGGTACCCGGACGAGGTGACCGAGCAGGCGTGGGCCGCGGCGCGGTGGCTGGTCGGCGCGTTGTCCGATGGCACCGAGCCGTTCGCCGGCGGGTACCAGAACTGGCTCAACAAGGTCCGCTGACCGCAGAGCTGGCCTGGTGGTCCACTACCTGCGCCACTAGAAGCGGGGCGGCCAGCTCGCCTGGGCCGGGTCGAGTTCCGGTACCCGGGCCAGCTTCTCCGGGTTGAGCTGGTTGAAGACCGCGGTGATCCGGCCGTCCGCGATCGCCAGCGCCATCACCGACCGGAACCGGGTACCGTCCTGACTCGCCGCCG
>JAFMQQ010001039.1 GCA_017354595.1 Micromonosporaceae bacterium | reverse complement strand
TGCGGAGTCCCGCCGAGGTCCCGCACGTACCCGAGAAAATCACTGTCGTCAAGTTCGCCGGTCCGCTCCGGCGATGGCAGCCGGGGAGCCGGTGCTCCAGCCACAACCAGCCCGGCGATGGTTCCTGTGGCGCTCAACGCCCGGGCCACTTCGAAGGCGAGGTAGGCGCCGAGGCTATGCCCATACAGCACGCACGGCCGGTAGTCGGCAGCCAGGATTCGGGCCAGCGCAGCGCATACCTCACCGACGATCTGCGGCAAGCTTGTTGTCGGCACTTCGGCGATGCGCCGCCCTCTCCCCGGTAGTTGAACCGCGTGGATATCGCATTCCGCACTGCGCCACCCGGCGAAGGCCGGCGGCCCGCCGCCTGCGTGGGCAAAGCACACAAGATGTGCCCGGGGCGACGGGGAGCCGGCCCTCGCAACGGTGACCAGCCAGCCGGAGCCGTCCACTCCGGCCATCTACTGTGGAGGGTTACTGTCCAGCTGTTCCATCCGGAGCCGGACGCTGCGCGGACGCATGTCGGTCCATACCTCGTCGATGTGGGCCAGGCACTCGGCCTCGGTACCGCGCTTTCCCGTGTCGTACCAACCCGATGGCAGGGGCTCGGTCTCCCGCCAGATCGAGTACTGGTCCTCGTCGTTGCGGACTACCAGGTACATGATCTCGGTGGTGCTGTCCGGCATAGCGGGCGTCCTTTCGGTGAGGGATCGATGGCACACTCATCGTTCATCGGTTGCCACCAAGTCGGCGGTAGCGGCGGCCTCGGGGGTCGCCGTCTCGTAGTCGGCGTCGGAGGGTAGCAGGCGGCGAAGCCGGAGACTGCCGAACGCGGCCAGCAGACAGGTGGCGATGAGCAGGTAGAGGAACAGCGCATGGGCGCGGGACTGGAGCGAAACACCGGCGAGGATCGGAGCGGCGGCGAGCCCGGCTTGCGAGACCATACCGTAAACCGCGTTGTACCGGCCCCGCGTGCCGGCGGTCGCGAGCGCGTTGAGAATCGCGGGCAGGCTCGGCGACAGGAAAGTCTCACCGACGGCGAAGACGGCGAGCGCGGCGATGACGAACACCGCGTTCCACGGCGACGGTACGGTGCCGGCGAGCAGCGCCAGCAGCCAACAGCCGCCGAAGCACCCGCACGCGATCGCCGCGGCGCTCGTCCGGCGGTGCCTGCGGAAGAACCGCAGCACGAACAGTTGCAGCAGGACCACCGTGGTGGTGTTGGCAGTGAAGGCCGCACCGACCACGACAGGGGCGACGCCGCCGTACCGCACTGACCACAGCGGGAATGTCGCGGTCTGCTGGCCGGTGGCGGCCAGCGTGACCAGGCCGCCGACCGCGGTGACAGCGAGCAGTCGCCGATCCCTCAACAGGATCCGGTAGCCGGGACCGGGTGGCGCCGCCACGTCTGGTTCCGAACCGTCCGAGGCCACGCCCGCCGGTCCCGCGCCGTCCGAGAATGTGGCATCCGCTTCGCGCCGGGTGGCCCTCCCGAAGCCGACCAGGAGCCCGCCGAGCAGCACATATGACACCCCGTCGAGCAGGAAGATCAGCTCGAACGAACCAGATGAGCGGCCGCCC
>JAFMQQ010001038.1 GCA_017354595.1 Micromonosporaceae bacterium | reverse complement strand
GCGATGTCGGGCTGCTGCTGCGGTACGAGAGTCCCGATGGCGACCAGGGTTTCCCGGGCGGGCTCGTGGTCACGGTGCGGTACACGCTCACGGTTGAGAACGGGATCCGGATGGAGTACCGGGCGACGACCGACATGCCGACCGTGGTGAACCTGACCAACCACACCTACTTCAACCTCTCCGGCGAGGGCAGCGGCCCGGTCTACGACCACATCGTGTACCTCGACGCCGACCGGTACACGCCGGTGGGGCCGACGCTCATCCCGACCGGGGAGCTGGCCGAGGTGGCCGGGACGCCGCTGGACTTCCGGCGCCCGACCGCGGTGGGTGAGCGGATCCGGGACGACTTCGAGCAGCTGCGGTTCGGGCGGGGGTACGACCACAACTGGGTCCTCAACCACCAGGACGGCCGGTTCTCGCTCGCCGCCCGGGTACTCGACCCGAACAGCGGTCGCACCCTCGAGGTGCACACCGACCAGCCGGGGGTGCAGTTCTACACCGCCAACTATCTGGACGGGACACTGGTCGGCACGGGTGGCCGGATGTACCGGCAGGGCGAGGCGCTGGCACTGGAGACCCAGCACTTCCCGGACTCGCCCAACCACGCCAACTTCCCGAGCACGGTGCTGCGACCGGGTGATGTCTACTGGACGACCACGGAGTACCGCTTCGGCGTGGCCTGGTGAGCTACACCGTCCACAGAGGACGGACGAGAACACCTGAGGCACCGACGGGCGGCTTGGGGCATCGACGGGGCAAGCTTGGGGCATCGACGGGGCAAGATGGTGTGGCAGACTGCCGGCATGCATCCGTACCGTGCCATGCTGGTCGTCGGTACCGGGTCGCTGGCGTGCGGGTTGCTGGTCGCCGGCTGCACCCCGTCGGCCCCCGAGATCGCCGGGGCTACCGCGAAGCGGGACGCGCTGCACCACGTGGAGAACGTTGCGGCCACGCCGATCCACAACTTCGACTGGCGGGCCGAGGATATCGTCCGGGATCTCGGGCAGGCCCAGGGAATCGAGGTCATGCGGGTCACCGGCGAGTCGAAGAATGACGCCGCCGGTGTCGCGATCATCGTGCGGACACACGCCACCGCGACCGAACCGCTCAAGGCGGCGAACGGACACGCCACACTCGATCTGCTGCTCTGCTACCAGATCACCTACAAGGCCGGCCTGCCGCGGGACTTCCGGGTGGACGAGGTGGCCTGCCCGTCCGGGGCGCCGCTCGCCATACCGGCGGATCCGCAGCTGCCCGATGACATCGAGCAGACGCTGAAGGGGATTCTCTCGGGCGACCCGCCGCCGAGCCTGGGCACGGTACGCGACGCCGTCAACCGGCTGGACCTGGAGCCAGGGGTCCGGCGGGATGTGGCCGAGGCGCGCGGGGTCATCGGAGTCGCCCTGCGGGCAAGCCAGTTCGATTGTGTGATGGCCCGCCGGGTCGGCACCCAGGCTCAGGTCTGGCGCCCGTCACACGTCCAGCTCGCGCCGGGTGAGCTCAGCTGTGCTGCGCTGGTCGCGGCCGGCGGCGAAGGCCTGCAAGCGCCGCACTGATCGACCGTCCACAAGGTACGCCTCGGG
>JAFMQQ010000280.1 GCA_017354595.1 Micromonosporaceae bacterium | reverse complement strand
GGGCAGTCCGACGCCCCGACGACGCCGCCGCCAGCCTGGCCGCCGGTACCCGATCAGCCACCTGCCCGGCCCGCCGCCCGCGCCGCGACCGGTGCCACGGCCCCCACCGACGAAGGGGCCACGCCGCCGGTACCGGAGGAACTGGCCGCCGCGCTGGACATCACCTCGGAGATTCCCAGGATCGCCGAGGACGGTGGAGTGGCGCCCCAGCCGGCCGGGGACCGGAAGCGGCCGGCACCCGCCGCGCCGAGGATCGTGCGCGCCGGCAGCGGCCGCCCCGACGAGACGGCGGAGATGCCGATCTTCCGCGAGCTGGAGTCGGCCTGGTTCCGCAGCCGGTCGGCGGAGCCGGTGGCAGAGCCGGCCCGCGGGGCGCTCGCAGTCGATGAGCAGACCGTGACATCGCCGCACGGCGAGTCGCCTATCGCCGATCGCGCCATTCCGGGAGACACTGGAAGACCCGAATCAAAGGTGTCCTCTCCGGGAGGCCGGATGCCCACACCCGAACCGTCGGTCTGGCGGACCGCCGCCGACGAAGGGTGGCAGGCCGCCCAGGCCGCCTCCCAGCCCGAGGTCACCGTGACCACCTCGGCTGGGCTGCCCAAGCGCGTGCCGATGGCGCAGCTCGTGCCGGGCGGTGTCGACGACGCGTATGCCGGCTCCACGGCTCCCGCCGCCGCCGGAAGCAACGCCATGGCGAACGCCAACCGGCGCTCGCCTGAGCAGGTACGTGGTCTGCTCTCCGCGTACCACCGCGGTGTCCAGCGCGGCCGGACCCGTGGTACAGATGATGCCTCGATCCCGGATTCGAGCACGACCAGCGGACCTCCGCATGGCGGCAAGGAGCGCGAGTGATGACAACGACCCAGGACCTCGGCTGGCTGTTGGCCAACTTCGCCGATCGTGTACCAGGCGTGGCACACGCCGTCGCCGTATCGGCGGACGGCCTGCTGCTGGCGGCCTCGCGGGACCTGCCTCGCGACCGGGCCGATCAGCTCGCCGCGATCGCGTCCGGCCTGGTGAGCCTGACCCAGGGCGCCTCCCGCTGCTTCGAAGGCGGTGCGGTACTGCAGACCGTTGTGGAGATGGACAACGGGTTCCTGTTCCTGATGTCCATTTCGGACGGTTCCTCGTTCGCGGTGCTGGCGTCCCGCAACTCGGATGTCGGCCAGGTCGGGTACGAGATGGCGCTGCTGGTCGACCGGGTCGGCGACGCGCTCACCCCGGCGATGCGGACCGCGGCCTCGATGCTCAGCTGAACCGAGCTGACGACCGATCGCCGACAAAGAGCCTCATGCGCGACCAGGCGTGGACGAGACCCGGCTTGAGAGGGGGTGAACGGCGAGATGGTTGCCGACCGCGACGAGCCCACGGGCGCTCTGGTGCGCCCGTACGCCGTCACCCGCGGGCGTACCCGCCCCCGGCTAGATATCGCACTGGAAGCGCTCGTTGAGACGACCGACCGGGGTCGTGCCGCCGCCAACCGGGACATCAGTGCCCACGGTCGGGAACAGCAGTACATTGCGGCGCTCTGCGATGGACGTTTACAGTCGCTTGCCGAGATCGCCGCGCGGATGCAGCTGCCACTCGGCGTCGCGCGGGTACTGATCGCCGACATGGCTGCCGATGGGATGGTCGCGGTCTACGAGCCGACGTCGTTCGACGGCAACGACTCGGTGGAGACGGAATTGCTGGAAAGGGTGCTCAGTGGACTTCGCAGGCTCTGACGCGACGCAACGCCCGACGCCGGGGCGTGTGACGTCCGCGAAGATCGTGATCGCCGGCGGCTTCGGCGTTGGAAAGACCACGCTCGTCGGCTCGGTTTCCGAGATCACACCGCTGACCACCGAGGCCATCATGACCTCCGCGGGCGAGGGAGTCGACGACACCCGGCAGGTACCCGGCAAGACGACCACGACGGTCGCGATGGACTTCGGTCGCATCTCGATCGACCGGGATCTGATCCTCTACCTGTTCGGTACCCCTGGGCAGACCCGCTTCTGGTTCATGTGGGACGAACTGGTACGCGGCGCGATCGGTGCCGTGGTCATGGTGGACACCCGGCGGTTGGCCGACTGCTTCGCCGCCATCGACTTCTTCGAGCACCGCCGCCTGCCCTACCTGGTGGCGATCAACTGCTTTGACGGCATGCAGTACCACGGTGCGCAGGACGTGCGGGACGCACTCGCGATCGGTGTCGACATCCCGGTGGTGGCCTGCGACGCGCGCAGCCGCGAGTCGACCAAGCAGGTTCTCATCTCACTGGTCGAGTACGTGCTAACCATGCGCCGCCAGAAGGCCGCCACGCCGGCCTGAGGCAGGCCGACCGCGGGACCCTGAGCCACACAGGCTGCCGCCTGCCCGCGGGTGACCGGTCGCGCCTAGCGCCTGGCCGCCGACCGGTACTCGTACCCCTCGTCGTGGTCGCTCTCCCAGCCGTCCCGGCTGAAGTCCCAACCACTGGCCGACTCCCGGCCGGGGCGACCGCCGACGGCGAAGCCGTGTACCTCTCCCGCCCGCCGCGAGCCGCGGAAGTATCCCGTCGTGTGTGCGGCAATCGCCGCGGGATCGCGGACGACCCGCAGGTTGCGCGTGTTGGCCGGGGGGAATGCCGAGCCGGGTACCAGGTTGGCCTGCGGTACCCGCCGGGGCAGGCCGGCCGAGGTCTCCTCGCCCCGCACCGGTTCGGTGAGCCGCTCAGCAGCCTGCCACCCCTCGTCCGCCGGGTTGCTCCACTCGAGGGTGCTCTCCGCCTCGGCGTCCCCGGTGAACCAGGCGGACTTCGCCTCCGCGAAGATCAGCAGGTCGCTGTCGTTGTCGTCGGCGGCGGTATCGGTGACCAGTCGCAGCGGCGGCGGGATGTACCCGTCGCCCAGCGGGTCGTCCTGGGGCGAAGGGGTACCGAAGCCGCCGTGCAGCCGCATCGTCTCGTCCGGGGCCGGCGCGCCGTTCCCGCCGAGCGGCCGGTACCCGCCGAGCGGGTCGCGGTCGGTGAGCGGGGCCGGCTCGACCAGGTGCAGGGCGGGCGGCTCCGGGGGTAGCTGGTCGTCCTGCCAGGGTGGGGGTACCCGGCCCGGGGGAGGGGCGGGCTGTGCCGGTCGCCCGGTGTCCAGCACCGTCGGGGGCACATTCAGCGGACCGTACGAGGTGGCGGCCGGTCCAGCCGTGGTACCCGCTGCGGCGGGGCCACCGGCAGCGGCCGGCCGGCCCGCCTGCTGCCATGCGGTGACCTCGTCGTACGCACCGCTGTTCGCCAGTGGCCAGTCGGTACGGGAGCCGGGTGCGGCAACCTCGGGAGACGGGCGCTGCGCCGGTACCTTCTCGTTCGGGTACGGCTGGCTGCGCGACCGGCGCCCGGGCTGCCCGGCGCTGGCGCCGTTGCCGTTTGCGCCGGTGGCCTGGGCGGCGTGCGCGCCGGTGCTCTGCGCTGGGTTGCCGTTCTGCCCCGGCGCGGTGCCAGCGTCGCGCAGCGGCCGGATCGGCGTGACCATCGCGGCTCGGCCGCCACGGGTACGCTCCGGAGCCGGCGCCGTACTGGCTGTCTCTCGTGGCGGGGCTGTCTCCCGCGACGCGGCCCTTGCCGGGTCGGATCCGCGGGTCGCGGCTCGGGCGGTGGCCGCCCGGGCGGTGGCGGCCCGGACCGTGGCACCCCGGACGGCGTCGTTGTGCGCCTGAACCGGGGTGGCCTTCTCGGTGAGCAACGCGACCAGCGCGGTCACCGCCACGTCGCAGGCGCGTACGGCCGCGACGCTCTGCCGGATCGTCTGGGCGACCGCGCCCGTCGCGGAACTGCCGATCGAGGTGCGCCGGGGGGTCTCCGCGATGGCCACCCGGAGCGCGGTGATCGCCTCGCCGATCTGGTCCGGGTCGCCGACCCGGGCAGCGGTCAGTTCGGCCATCACCGAGGCGTCCCCGCCGCCGAGCAGCATCCCCGGCTCAGGCAGCGCGTCGAGCACCGCCAGCGGTACCGGCTCGCACGGATCCGGGTACGCGCGCAACGCGGCCGGGTACAGCTCGCGAAGCACCTCGCGCAGCGCCACGGCGGCGCTCTGCCGGCCGCTGGCGACCGCGGCGTGCGCACCCAGTACCGGCTTGAGGGCCATCAGTTCCCGGGGGGCTGCCTGCACCGCGGCGCCCATCGCGCCGGCCTGCAGCGCGCGGGCCAGGCCGACGGCCCGGCGCTCCGATGGCGGCGCCGACATCTCCTCCGGGGAGTCGTCGTCGCCGAACCGTTCCGCGAAGTCGTCGATGTCCTCCCGCTCGGCGACCGCCAGTGGCCGGCCGGCCGCGGCGAGCAGCATCGTCACCTGGTGCTGCGCGTCGTCGGCGGCGACGGCCACATCGGCCGAGCCAGCGGAGCGCTGGGCGAGCACCGCGCCCAGGACGGCGTACCCGGTCGGGTCGTCGGTGATGTCGATGACGTCCAGCAGCCGCCCGGCGTCGTCGACAACGGCGAGGGTCAGCCAGGCCGTCGCGGAGGTTGCAGCCGCTGAGGTCGCCACCGCCCGCGCGCCCGAGGGCTGGGTCAAGGCCAGACCGCAGTACACCCGAACATGGGCCACGGTGTCGTCCTCCTCACGGTCCGCCACACCACCACAGTGATGCTCCCTGGTCGGGGGTCAGTCGCGCCAGTCCACAGCGGCAGAGATCTTCCCGATTATCGTCCGCCAGCCGAGCGGTGCCGCTTCTGCCCCGATTTTCTTCAGCCGCCGGCGTGCCATGAAGCCACCGATCCCGCCACCGGCCGCCGCCCGCATCGCCTCGTCCAGGTCGTCCAGCGGCGAACCCGGTGCCAGCGAAGCCTGCACCTGCTCGAGCTGCAACGCGTACCCCAGGTCGCGAGCCACCTCGCCGGCGCGGATCACCAGATCGGGGTCCCACGCCTGTTGCCCACCGCGCAGGTTCTCCACCACCAGGTCCAGCTCGTACCGGTCCTCCGGCAGCGGTACGACATCCTCCGCCGAGATCCGGGCGACCAGGTCCGGCCAGGTGCTCAACTGACTCATGTCGTGTTCGGCGCCGGACCGGACATA
>JAFMQQ010000279.1 GCA_017354595.1 Micromonosporaceae bacterium | reverse complement strand
CTCGGCCTGCTGGTCGGCGTCAGCGCGGTGCCGCTGTACTACTTCAGCCGCCGCTTCACCCGGATGTACATCGTCGCGTCCCGCAAGATGCAGGACCAGCAGGGTGATCTGGCCACCGTGGTGGAGGAGTCGGCACAGGGCATCCGGGTGATCAAATCCTTCGGCCGGCGCCGGTTCATGTCGGCCCGGTTCGAGGACGGCGCCCAGCAACTGCACGACACCGCCGTGGGAAAGGCGCGCATGCTCGGCCGCACCTGGGCGGAGTTCGACCTGGTACCCAACCTGACACTGGCGATCGTGATGGTAGGTGGCGTCTATGCGGTGGCAGCCGGCCAGATGACGGTCGGTTCGCTGGTCGCCTTCGTCTCGCTGCAGCTGATGCTGGTCTGGCCGGTGGACGCGCTGGGCTGGATCATCGCCAACGGTCAGGAGGCGATGACCGCGGCGGACCGCATCTACGAGGTCTTCGACGAGCAGCCATCCATTGTGGACAGACCCGGGGCGGTCACCGTCGAGCCGGAGGCGATCAGCGGCCGGTTGCGCTTCGAGGGCGTCCGTTTCCGGTACCCGGAGACCGAAGCGGAGGTGCTGCGCGGCGTCGACCTGGACGTGGCACCGGGCGAGACGATCGCCATCGTCGGCGCCACCGGCTGCGGCAAGACCTCGATGGTGTCACTGGTCCCCCGGCTGTACGACGTGACCGGTGGCCGGATCACCCTGGACGGCCGGGATATCCGCGACTACACGCTGGCGAGCCTGCGCGGCGCGGTCGGCATGGCGTTCGAAGAGGCGACGCTGTTCTCCATGTCGGTACGGGAGAACCTCACCCTGGGCCGGCAGGACGCGACCGAGGAAGAGGTCGCCGAGGCGCTCGCGGTGGCCCAGGCGGAGTTCGTCCACGAGTTGCCCTGGGGACTGTCCACAAGAGTCGGTGAGCAGGGCCTGTCGCTCTCCGGCGGGCAGCGGCAGCGGCTCGCGCTGGCCCGGGCGGTACTGGGCAAGCCGCGGGTGCTGGTACTCGACGATCCACTCTCCGCGCTGGACGTCCACACCGAGGCTCTGGTCGAACAGGCGCTGGCGGACGTGCTGCGCGAGACCACGGCGCTGATCGTGGTACACCGACCGTCCACAGTGGCCCTCGCCGACCGGGTGGCGCTGTTGCAGGACGGTGTGCTGGTGGCCGTCGGTACGCACACCGAGCTGCTGAACACGGTCCCGGCCTACCGGGCCGTTCTCTCCGCCGAGGCACTCCTTCCCGCCGAGGCCGCGGTCGGCCCGGCCGGTGCCGAGCGGGAGGAGGTGAGCTCGCATTGAGCACTGTGGACGTTGAGCCGACCGGGCCCGGGACGGTGGACGTCGAGGCGTGGCGGGGGGTCGCCACCGACGAGGACGCCGAGCGTACCGCCGCCGAGGGCGGCTCGGTCGTCCGGCTGCGCGCCGACTCGCGCACGCTGCTGCGCTCGTTGGTACGCCCGCACGCCCGCGCCGTCGCCCTGCTGATCGCCCTGCTGCTGCTGCAGAACGCGGCCGCAATGGCCGGCCCGTACCTGGTGAAGCTCGGCATCGACAAGGGCATCCCGCCGATGCTGCACCCACCCCGCGACGGCGGCGTACTGCTCGCGGTGAGCATCGCCTTCGGCGTCTCCGCGGTCGCCGAATATATCGGCAAACGCTGGTTCATCACCCTCTCCGGCCGGGTCGGCCAGGCGATCCTGTTCGACCTGCGGAACCGGGTGTACCAGCATTTCCAGCGGCTCTCGGTCGGCTTCCACGAGCGGTACACCTCGGGCCGGGTCATCTCCCGGCTGACCAGCGACATGGACTCGATCTCCGAACTGCTCGACGGCGGCATCGAGGACCTGGTGCTCTCGGCGCTCTCGGTGATCTCGGTCGCCGCGATCCTGCTCTGGCTCGACCTGCCACTGGCCGCGGTCACGCTGATCTGCTTCCCGTTCCTGCTCTGGCTCTCCCGCTGGTTCCAGCGCTCGTCCGCCCGGGCGTACCGGCGCACCCGCGAGGCGGTCGCCCTGGTGATCGTCCACTTTGTGGAGTCGGTCGGCGGGATGCGCGCGGTACAGGCGTTCCGGCGGGAGCGGCGCAACCAGGAGATCTTCGAGGCGGTCAACGACAACTACCGGCAGGCGAACCTCACCGCGTTCCGGCTGATCGCGATCTTCTCTCCCGGCATCAAGGTGATCGGCAACGTGACGGTCGCGGTGGTCCTGACCTACGGCGGGTACCGGGTCCTGCACGGGCAGGCGCAGGTGGGCGTGCTCGCCGCGTTCCTGCTGTACCTGCGCCGGTTCTTCGAGCCGATGCAGGACCTGTCCCAGTTCTACAACTCGCTGCAGTCGGCGACCGCCGCGCTGGAGAAGCTCTCCGGGGTACTCGCCGAGCCGGCGTCGGTACCGGAGCCGGAGCACCCAACGCCGCTGCCGGCCGGCCCGGCTCGGGGGCAACTGCGCTTCACCCGAACCGGATTCGGCTACCGCGCCGACCGTCCGGTACTGCCGCCGTTCGACCTGACCATCCCGGCCGGGCAGACCCTGGCCCTGGTAGGCACGACCGGCGCCGGCAAGACCACGGTCGCCAAACTGGTCGCCCGGTTCTACGACCCGACCGGCGGCACCCTGACCCTGGACGGGGTGGACCTGCGCCAGCTGACCGAGGACGATCTGCGCGCCGCGGTCGTCATGGTCACCCAGGAGAACTTCCTCTTCTCCGGTACCGTCGCCGACAACATCCGGTTCGGCCGGCCGCAGGCCTCGGACGAGCAGGTGCGCTCGGCCGCGGCGGCGATCGGCGCGGACGAGTTCATCCGGGCGCTCCCCGACGGGTACGGCACCGATGTGCGCAAGCGCGGTGGCCGCCTGTCGGCGGGACAGCGGCAACTGGTCGCCTTCGCCCGGGCCTTCCTCGCCGACCCGGCGGTACTGATCCTGGACGAGGCCACGTCCTCTCTGGACATTCCCTCGGAACGGTTGGTACAGCGGGCGCTGCGTACGATCCTGGCCGACCGTACCGCGATCGTCATCGCGCACCGGCTCTCCACAGTGGAGATCGCCGACCGGGTACTGGTCATCGACGGCGGCCGGATCGTGGAGGACGGCCCGCCGGCGGCGCTGGTCGAGCGTGGCGGCCGGTACGCCACGCTGCACCGGCAGTGGCAGGACAGCCTGGTGTAGCCGGGCGGGCTACGATCCGGTGTGATGGACGCATCCACCAGCCTGCCCGCGCTGCCGTTCCCGCTGCGCTGGGACCCGCCACCGGTCCGCTTCGAGGTGGCCGATACCGGCTCGCTTCAGGTACGCAGCGGCGCCCGCACCGACCTGTTCGTGGATCCGGGCGGCGAGGGGGTGTTCCTCAACGCGCCGCGCCTGGTCGGGATGCCGCCGGCCGGGGACTTCCAGTTATCCGCCCGGGTCAGCGTCGACTTCGCGTCCACATTCGACGCCGGAGTACTGCTGGTGTGGGCCGATGACGCCCGGTGGGCGAAGCTCTGCTTCGAGTTCTCCCCGGCCGGCGAGCCGACGGTCGTCTCGGTGGTCACCCGCCGCACCTCCGACGACGCGAACGCGTTCACGCTAACGGGCAGCACGGTGTGGCTTCGGATCTCACGGCTCAGCCGGGCCTACGCATTCCATGCCTCGACCGACGGCCGGTCCTGGACCTTCGTACGCCACTTCGAAATCGGCAGCGACTCGGCGCGGATCGGCTTCGAGTCGCAGTCGCCGAAGGGTACCGGCTGCACCGCCGTCTTCGACGAGATCCGGTTCGCGACCGCGCGGCTGGGCGACCTCCGCGACGGCAGCTGAAACGTCCACTGTGGACCTGCCGGGGTACCGGCCGGGCCCGGACGATGGGGTACTGGCGACCGCGAAGACGGACTGGCCGAATGGTGGGGTGAGGTACTGCTCCAACCGGCGCTGCACGGGTACCGCGAGCCGGTCGAAGAGTCGCACCAGCCCACCGTTGCGTGGCGTGATACCCAACGCGCGTACCGCGACCAGCCAGCTGAAGACACCGACCGGGTTGATGTAGCGCAGTTCGGCCACCCCCAGTCCGGCCGCCTCGATCGCACTGCGCAGGCTGGCCCGGGTGTACCGCCGCAGGTGCCCGATCGCCCGGTCGAACTGGCTCATCAGGGCCGGGAAGGCGGGTACCAGAATCACCACCGCTCCGCCCGGACGCACCAGACCGGCCATCGAGCGCAGTGCGCCCACATGGTCCTCGATGTGCTCCAGCACGTTGACCGCGACGGCCGCGCTGTACCGCCCTGCGCCCTCGAATCCGGTGCCCTCGGTCGGCAGGGTGAGTTGCCGTACCGACACGCCAGGGTGGGCGGCGAAGCGCTCCTTGAGGGCGACCAGCCGGTCCGGCGCTGTCTCGGTCGCGGTCAGCCGGGACACCCGCCGCATCCACTCGGCCGCGTAGCACCCGGTACCGCTACCGATCTCGATGGGATGGTCACCCAGATGGGGCAGTGCGAGGCTGGCGAGCCAGCGCCGGTACCGCACCGCGTCGCTGAGCGACTCCAGCACCTCGGTCTGCAGGTCGGGCCGGCGAACGTGAGCCCGCCTCCTTGTCGGCTGCACAAACCGGATAATACCGGGTGATAGCGGATGGCGAGGCGGAACCGGCGCTACCACAAACCCGGTGGCCGGGCCCGTTCCGCGCCCGTACCATCGCCGGATGACCGAGCGGGTTCCGGCGGAGCCGGCGGCGGCAGGGCGACCACCGGCCCGGTCCTCTTTGGAGGGACTGGAGCCGAAGTGGCTGCGGCGCTGGCAGGAGGAGGGCACGTACGCCTTCGACCGGAGCAGGGACCGGTCGCAGGTGTACGCGATCGACACCCCGCCGCCCACCGTATCCGGAAACCTTCACCTGGGCAGCGTCTTCTCCTACACGCACACCGATATCGTCGCCCGGTTCCAGCGGATGCGCGGCAAGGCCGTCTTCTACCCGATGGGTTGGGATGACAACGGCCTGCCCACCGAGCGCCGGGTGCAGAGCGTCTACGGCGTGCGGTGCGACCCGGCG
>JAFMQQ010001037.1 GCA_017354595.1 Micromonosporaceae bacterium | reverse complement strand
GGCGAGCTCGACCATCTGCGCTGGGGCGCCGGGCAGCTGGGCGGCTGGCCGGGCCGCCCCGACCGGGGTGAACCCGGCGTTGCTCTCGTCCAGCCGTACGTGTACCGCGGCGGAGCCGTCGTCGGTGAGGGTGAAGGTCCTGCTGGTGGCCGTACCCAGCGTCTCGGCGACGGACAGACCCTCCGGTGCCACCGCGAGGTGCCCGGCCAGCAGCGCCCAGTCCTTGCGGGTGACCGAGTTCGCGGCGACGGTCACCGACGCGTGCGCCGGCCGGTACCTGCCATCGGTCACGGTGAATGCCTGTGCCCCGGTGGCCGAGCTGAACAGCCAGTAGTAGCCGTCGGCCAGGTTCGCGTCATCGGGCGTGGCCCCGGCCAGGCCGAAGGCGCCCGGCTGGCCGTCACCGCCCACCTTGGCTCCGTTCAGCGGCGCGCCGGTGTTGCCGTCCTGCACCATGCCGGCGACCAGGCCGCCCGGCTGCGGCGCGCAGGTGCGGGTACCGACGAAGACGTTGTCCAGCTCCCACCAGTCCGCCCAGGTGCCGGTGTACCGGAAGCGGACCCGTACCGACGCCCCGCCGGCCGCCTGAGGAATCGAGATATCGACATGCCTCTGTACGGTCGTCGTCTGGTGCCAGACGTTCGACCAGGTCTGCCCGGCGTCCAGGCTCAGGTCCACATCCGCGGTCGAGCCGGGAAACTCCAGATAGTACGTATCGAAGCCGATCTCCGGCGCGGTCTGCCCGGACAGGTCCACCACCGGCGAGACGAGCGCGGCGTCCTGGCTGTTGCCGGGTCCGTAGAAGTCGGAGTCGAGGATCGCGAAGTCCGCGTCCCCGCCGGGCGGCGCGGGGCGGTTGCGCGGATTGTCGAAGTTCCAGACCTGGCCGTTGCCCTTGTTGTCGACGTTGCTCCAACCGTCCTGGGTGGCGGTACCGGTCCAGCCGGTGAACTGCTCGGTGGAGCCGTCGTAGTGGAATGCGTAGCCCGGCGTCTGGCAGGTCTGCGCGGTGACGGTGGGCGCCACGTCGACCGTCTGGTCGGCCGTACCGATCGTCACCGGTACGTCCTTTGTGGAGTATCCGGGGATGACGGGTGCCACATGCATGGTGAACGAGTCGCCCTCGGGCAGGTCGATGGAGTAGTGCCCGGTGTACGGGTCGGTGTAGATCGCGTTGCCCGGGTACCCGCTGATGGTGATCTTCGCGTAGAGCGGCCAGGCGTGGCCGGACCCGTCGCTGACCGTACCGGAGACGCTGTGCGTGGGAAGCTTAGCCAGCGCGAAGTTCTGGGTGACCGACTCGCCGTCGCCGACCGCAACGCCGGTCGCGGTACCGGATACGTAGCCGAACTGGCTGGCGGTCACGGCGTAGCTGCCGACCGGTACCGCCATGTCATAGTGCCCGGCCGGGTCGGCCACGGCCGAGTAGCCCTCGGCAGTGGAGACGGTGGTGCCGCCGATCGGCTGGCCGCTCGCGGCGTCGGTCACCTGCCCGACGATGTCGCCATGCGGGCCGAGGGTCAGCCCGGCCACGCCGTCCGGAGTACCCACCCCGGTCGGGCCGTCCCAGCCGGGACCGGCCAGGCAC
>JAFMQQ010000038.1 GCA_017354595.1 Micromonosporaceae bacterium | reverse complement strand
CCGGGGATCGTCGGCCAGCGCGGCGGCCCGCCGGTAGGCGAGTGACGCCTCGCCGGCACGCCCGGCCCGGGCGAGCAGGTCCGCCTGGGCCGCGTGGAACGGCTGGAACGCCTCGGCCCGGCCACCGGCCGCCCGCTCGATGCGACTCAGCTCGGCGAGGCCGGCCTCCGCGCCGTCGGTACGCCCGATGACGGCGGCGAGTGCCACCCCGGAACCGAGCGTCGGCGCCACCGAGACCAGCGCAAGATAGAGCGTGCGCAGCGCCGCCCAGTCGGTGGCACCGGTGCGCGCCCGGTCGGCGTGCACCGCCTGGATAGCCGCCTCCAGCTGGAACCGGCCGACGTGCTCGCCCTGGCCGGCGGGCCCAGGGCCGGACGCCCGGCGCAGGTACGCCTCCCCTTCGGCGATCAGCGAACTGTCCCATGTGGACGGATCCTGGTCGGAGAGCGGAACGTACCCGCCGGTGCGGCCGGCCGCCCGGGACAGCGACAGGGCGAGCAGGGCCGCCAGCGCCCACGCCTCCGGCTCGGTACGCAGCAGCGACGCGAGCGTGACCGACAGGTACAGCGCCTCGCCCGCCATCGACTCGGCGGCGTCGGGTCCGGTGGCGTCGGCATCGCGCCAGGCGATCGCGTAGCAGCCGTAGATGGCTTCCAGCACCCCCGGCAGCCGCTCGGGCAACGCACCCCGCTCCGGTACGGCGAACGGGATCCGGGTGTCACGGATGCGCCGCTTGGTGCGCACCAGCCGTTGCGCCATCGTCGCCACCGGCACCGCGTACGCCGCCGCGATCTGGGCCGCCTCGAAGCCGAGCACCGCCTGCAGCATCAGCGGTGTGTGCATGGCCGGATCGATCGCCGGGTGCGCGCAGACGAAGAGCAGCTCGAGACGCCGCTCCGGGATCGCGTCCGGATCCAGGTCGTCCAACGGCAAGCTCATTTCGCGCCTCCCGTTCGTCGCGTCGGTCAGCGGGAGCCGGCTCCGGTAGCCGGCCGACTTCCACACGTCGCGTTGCCGGTTGCGCGCGACGGTGAGCAGCCACCCCTCCGGGTTCGCCGGTACGCCATCCTCGGGCCAGCTGATCAGGGCCTGCTCGAACGCGTCGGCGAGGGTGTCCTCGGCCAGCGCCAGATCGCCGGTGGGTGCGGCGAGCAGAGCCACCAGCCGGCCAAAAGAGGTGCGGGCAGCGTGCTCGGCCGCCGCCCGCGCCTGACCAGCGGTCACCCGTTGGCCACCCAGACACCATCCACTGTGTACGCTCCGCCCGGCCGGATCTCCACCGCGCCGCCCCACTGCACCGGTGGCGCCTGGCGCGCCCAGTCGATGGCGGCGTCCAGATTGGACACATCAATCACGATGACCCCACCCAGTTGCTCCTTGGTATCGGCGAACGGGCCATCCTGGACCAGCAGCGAACCGTCGGCGATCCTCAGCGTGGTCGTGTTCGCCGTCGGCTGCAGGGCGTCCGCGCTGACCAGCACCCCGGCCTTCGCCAGCGTCGCGGTGTACACCGTGAAGGCGGCCTGGCCCGCCTCGATCTTCTCCGCGCCGATCGTCTCCACGCTCTCTTCGGTGTTGTGCATCAACAGCATGTACCGCATGGCTCAACCCTTCCGTCCGTGGTGGCGTACCGCCACCCGCGATTCATGCCCTTGTGACGAGGTGGCCGGGTCCCAATCGACACCCCGACCGCTTCCGGTCCGGCTCCGACTGAGATTCGATAATGTACATTATGTCAAGCTAGCCGGGGCGTGGCCGGGCCGCAGGGCGCTGTCGGCTATGGTGAGCGGCATGGGTTGCTCCGCCATGAACATCCGTACCGCCGCTTAGTGGCGGTACCGCGGTTGCCGTAACCAACGGCTCATGCCCGCCCACTCGGGTCGGTGCCCCAGGTGTACCGCCGGATCGATGTCCTTCCGGCAGTCCATTTCTACATGTGACTTTGCTGCCGGGTCGTCCTGCCTGATCCGGGGAGCCAACGTGTCTGTGCCACACCGTTCACATCCGCCTGGCGCCGTGCCCGCCACGCTGTTACTGATGGTCGGGCTTCCCGGGGCTGGGAAGACCACCCGGGCCAAACAGCTTGCCACGGCGTACCGGGCACTGCGGCTGACCCCCGATGAGTGGATGATCCCGCTGTTCGGCGATTCCATGGCCGATGGCAAGCGCGATGTACTGGAAGGACGGCTCATCTCGGTTGCCCTGCAGGCACTGCAGGTGGGAACCAACGTGGTGCTCGACTTCGGGCTCTGGGGGCGCGACGAACGCGCGGCCCTGCGCTGGCTCGCGACATCGGCCGGCGCATCCTGCAGGGTGGTCTACCTGCCGGTCGACCGGGACGTCCAGCGGGCCCGCGTCGCGTACCGCCAGGAGACCACGCCGCACCAGACATTCCCGATGACCGAGGCAGACCTCGACCGGTGGCGGCGGCAGTTCCACGTGCCCGACGCCGCCGAACTGGGCGGCGCTACGATCCCCGACCCGCCGCCGGGGTGGCCGGGATGGCCCGAGTGGGCTGTGGACCGCTGGCCCACGCTCGAGGTCGGCACGCGCGGCAGTGTCTAGCCAGGCTACCGTGCGCCTGATGAGTTCCCGAAGCGAGGTGGTGCTGATCGGCGGCAGGTCCGGGGTCGGCAAGAGCACCGTAGCCACCACCGACCTGGCGGCCGAAATCATCACGCTGGCCGGGTGGACCGCGGCCGGCATCCCCCGACCACTCCCCCGCTCCCACTAGCGCTGTCCAATGTGGATCCTGACGTCCTGTATGGACGACCGCGGCGAATGCGGGTTACTCCCCATCCGGCCGGCCGTGTGGCCGACCAGCACGACGCAGCCGGGTTGACGACGGGCGTTGTGAGAAGACGCGGAAAATGACCGGCGACGACATGTCGGATCACCAAAGACATCCGTGCACCGGGGCTGGTTTCATGGTCCTGCCGATCCTCGATCGCTCCGTCCTGGGCGCCGCGGCTGCTGCGGGGGCTCATGACGTCGCCCCTGCACCGCATCTTGTCCAGGCGATGCGGAGCTGGAGTGCGAGTTGCTGAGACCTCGGTGTGGAGGGTTGATTGTGGTCAGGAGCAACGGTTTCCCGTCGGACCTGGAGATCGCCCGTTCCGTCACGCCGCGGCCGATTCTCGACGTCGCCCGTGAACTGGGCCTGCACGACGACGAGGTCGAGCTCTACGGAAACGCGAAGGCGAAGATAGAAATCGCCGGCATCGAGCGGCTGGAACGTGAACACCCGCCCGGCAGGTACGTGGTCATCACCGGTACCAGCCCGACGCCGCTGGGCGAGGGCAAGAGCACGACGACCGTCGGCCTCGCCCAGGGACTGCAACGGCTCGGCCTGCGCGCCTCGGTCGCGATACGCCAGCCGAGCCTGGGGCCGGTATTCGGGATCAAAGGCGGTGCCGCGGGCGGCGGCTACTCACAGGTGATCCCGATGGAGGACTTCAACCTCCACCTGACCGGTGACGTACACGCCATCGGCGCCGCGCACAACCTGGCGGCAGCCTTCATCGACAACCACATCTACCACGGCAACCAGCTGGGCATCGACGCCCGAGCGGTGCTGTGGCCGAGGGTGGTCGACATCAGCGACCGTGCGCTGCGCGAGGTCGTGGTCGGCCTGGGCGCCCGGGAGAACGGCTACGCCCGCCAGTCCGGCTTTGTCATCACCGTCGCGTCCGAGGTTATGGCGATCCTCGCTCTCGCCTGCGACCTGAACGACGTCAGGTCAAGGCTCGGCCGGATCGTGCTGGCCACCCGCGCGGACGGTACGCCGGTCACCGCCGAGGATCTCCAGGTCGCCGGTTCGATGGCGGTACTGCTCAAAGACGCCATCAAGCCGAACCTCATGCAGACCCTGGAGGGCGGACCCGCGTTCGTCCACTGTGGCCCGTTCGGCAACATCGCGCACGGGAACAGCAGTATCGTCGCCGACCGGGTGGCGCTGGCGGGATCCGACATCGTGGTCACCGAGGCGGGTTTCGGCACCGAGATGGGTGCCGAGAAGTTCTTCGACATCAAGTGCCGCACTTCCGGCATACGCCCGGACGCGGCCGTCGTCGTGGCCACCGTACGCGCGCTGAAGGTCAACGGCGGCGTCGGGCGGATCGCCGCCGGCAAGCCGCTGGATCCCGCGCTGCTGGAGAACAACCCGGCCGCGGTGACGCGGGGCGCGGTGAACCTCGCCAAACACATCGAGAACGTCCGCGCCTTCGGCGTTCCAGCGGTCGTCGCGATCAACCTGTTCCCCAGCGACACCCGCGAGGAGATCGCGGCGCTGCGCGACGCCGCGCTCGCGGCCGGCGCAGAGGACGCCGTGGAGTCGAGCCACTTCATCGACGGCGGCGACGGCGCCAAGGATCTCGCCCGTGCCGTGTGGGCGGCGGCGGAGCAGGGCGCTCCCGACTTCCGCCTGCTCTACCCCGACGCGGCACCACTCGCCGAAAAGATCGAAACGATCGCAACCCGGATGTACGGCGCCGACGGCGTCGACTTCCTTCCGCACGCGCAGAAGGCGCTGGCCGCGTACGAGGAGATGGGGTACGCAGACCTGCCGGTGTGCATGGCCAAGACCCAGTACAGCCTCAGCCACGACCCGGCGCTGCTCGGTCGCCCGGCCGGCTTCCGGGTCCCGGTACGCGATGTGTCGCTGTCGGCCGGCGCGGGCTTCGTGACCGCGCTGTGCGGGGAGATGCGCACCATGCCCGGCCTGCCCAGCCGCCCCGGCGGCGAACGCATCGACATCGACGCTGAGGGCAACGTCATCGGTCTGTTCTGATGATCCCGGGACCGGGCGTAAGCTAGCGCCGTTAGTTGTACTAGACAACCGGGGAAGGCACCCGTTGGCCCGCCCTCGTCAGCCGATGCTGAGCCGGCAGCGCATCATCGAGGTCGCCACGTCCATTCTCGACAGTGACGGCCTGGACGCACTGTCCACCCGACGACTCGCCAGCGAGCTGGGCGTGTCGGCGCCGTCGCTGTACAACCACTTCGGGACCAAGGAAGAGATCCTCGACGGGATCGCTGACCAGATCGTGGCTCAGGTCGATCTCACCGTCCTGGACGGCACGGACTGGCCACAGGCGCTGATCGCCTGGGCCCGCGGGTACCGGCGGGCGCTGGCCGCCCACCCCAACGCCGTGCCGTTCCTGGCCCGCGGCCCCCGGCTGCGCCCCGCCGCGCTGGCGCTGGCCGACGCGGTGTACGGCAAGCTGACCGAGGCAGGCTGGCCACCCGGGTACGCGACCAGGATCGGCGCCGCCATGCGGTACCTGGTCGCCGGTTCCGCGCTGGGCTCCTTCGCGCAGGGGTTCGTGGACGACCCGAGCGTCTACGCCGACCGGTACCCGCACCTGCGCGACGCTCACCGGTTGCGCGAGCACCGGCAGCGGGTCGATGACGGGGCCTTCGAGCTGGCACTCTCCACATTGGTTGGTGGCTTCGAGGCGCTGTACCCAACGGTCCGCCACACCTGAGACCGCCCAAGCGTGGGGTGGCGAGACACCGCCACCCCACCGACACGCGACCAGGTCAGGCAGACGCGAACGGATCAGGTCGGGATTCCGTTCGCCGGTGGCGCGGCTGGCGAGGCAACCATCGAGGTCACCGCGCCGCTGCCGTCGTCGGTCGTGTACACCGGCCCGAACAGCGTCTGCTTGCCGCCCTGGACCCTGCCCATCTGCAGGCCACCGTACCCGGAGTGGTCGTTCTTGCTGAACCGCAGCTTGAACAGCCCCGGGCCGTTGAAGCCGTTCCGCTCGACCGCATCCACAATGGACTGGCGGGTCAGGTTCTTGCCGGCCGCCTTCAGCGCCTGGACAAACAGGTACCCGACCGAGAAGCCGTACTCCACGTTGCCGTCGAACGGTGTGTTGTTGTTGTACTGGGTGTTGAGCCGCCGGAACAACGCAACCCAGCCGTTGCTCGTGTCGTCCACCGATGGCAGGTAGGAGTCGCTGATCACGCCCTCCAGCAATGGCCCGGCGGCCGTCTTCAGTAGTGCGGCGAGGGTCGCGTAGTCGGCGCCCACATTGGACACCACCCACTGCGTCCGGAAGCCGATCTGGGCGGCGGTACCGATCGCGAGCGCAGTGAAACCCGGTACCGAGAAGCTGACCGTCACCTGGCAGCCGGCCTGCTTGAGGGCGCCGATCGCCGGGGCCACGTTGGTATTCGTGACATCGTAGGTTTCGCTGTGCGCGACGCCGTTCGCGCCGAGCACCGCCTGCACGCCTTTGAGCCCGTCGGCTCCGAAGTCGTCATTCTGGCCGAAGGTGCACACCTTCCGCCCGGCAAAGTTGGCCTTGAGATAGGTGGCCAGAATCTTGCCCTCGATCGTGTAGTCCGGGTTGTAGCCGAACGTGTACGGGTACTTCTGCGGTTGGTTCCAGCTCAGGCTGCCGGACGCGACGAACAGGTCCGGTACCTTGTTGGTGTTCAGGAAGTCGAGCACGCCGGTGTGTGTCGGAGTGCCCAGACCATTGAGGATGGCGAACACCTTCTCCTGCAGGACGAGCTGGCGCACCACCTGCTGCGTGGTGGCCGGGTTGTACCCGTCGTCCATGATCTTGTAGGTGATCTTGCGGCCGTTGACTCCGCCGTTGGCGTTGACGTAGTCGAAGTACGCCTTGGCCGCCGCGGATATCTTGCTGTACCCCGCCGCGGCCGGACCGGTCAGCGGGGTGTGGGTACCGACGACAACCTCGGTGTCGGTCACCCCAGGCACCGACCCACCCGACGAGCCGGACCCACCGCTCTGACTACAGGCACCGGCCGCGGCAACCAGGACGGCAATGGTCGCGGCGGCCACGATACGGTGCAGGCTGCGAAACACTCTCCGACACCCCCTTCACGGGGCTGGGAATTCAGGAGTGCGAAACCACGGGAGCGGGTGGTTCCGCGTCAGGGGCGGGAACCTCCGCCCGGTGCGACGGACGGCGGATCAGCCGGCCGCCCACCCATCGGCCGGCTCGGCTGAGCAGGCCTTGCACGCCGCCCGGAGCGGCCATCATCACCACGATCAGGAGCAAGCCGAAGACGGCCAGCGGCAGGTTGCCGGCCAGCCGGGTACGCAGCCCGGCCGAGAGGGCCAGGCCGCCGGTAAGTTGGTCGGCCCAGTACCGCAGCAGCACAAGCAGCAGGCTGCCCCAGACCGCGCCGGCCAGGCTGCCGGAGCCACCGACCACCACGGCCAGGAGCAGGTTGAGCGAGAGCGTCAGGGTGAAGGCGTCCGGGGACACGCTCTGCGCCAGCACCGCGAACATCCCGCCGCCGAGGCCGGCGCAGGCGGCGCTGACCACGAAGGCGACCACCTGGACCCTGGCCACCGGGATCCCGGCGACGCTCGCGGCCACCTCGTTGTCGCGGATGGCCCGCATCGAGCGGCCAAACCGGCCACGCACCAGATTCGCCAGCGCCAACAGGGTCAGCAGCGCGGCGGCGACGGCCAGCCACGCCTGCCACCGCTCCATCGGGAAGTCCACGCCGAGCTGGTCGGGCACCGGCGGCAGGAATACGGACATACCCTGGTCGCCGTGGAACACGCCGCTGAACACGGTGGTCACCGCGGGCAGCGCGATGGCGACCACGAGGGTGAGCCCGGCCAGGTACGGGCCGCGCAGCCGGGCCGCGGCCAGCCCGATGACGGTACCGGCCAGCGTCGCGGTGACCACGCCGGCGGCCAGCGAAACCACGACCGTCCACTGTGCTATCACCCCATGGTCGCCGAACTGGTTCTGCACCATGGCCAGCGTGTAGGCGCCGACCGCCATCAGCGCACCGTGCCCCAGAGAGAGCTGGCCATTCTGTCCAATGAGGACCGTCAACCCGGCGGCCGCGCACAGGTACGCCGCCGCCGTCGCCAGCTGGTAGTCGTGGAATGGGTCGAGCACGTAGGTCAGGCCTAACAAGGCGACCGCGGCGACGGCGACGCCAATCAGGTGACGCGCCAGTGTGGGAACGCTGGTGCGGCGGCAGGAGTGCAGCCAGCCCGTCATACCCGCCTGGCCTGGGGTCCCGAGAACAGCCCTGCCGGCCGGACCAGCAGCACCACGACGAGCAGCGCCAGCACCGCGAGCGGGGCCGTGCCGGCGCCGAGGTAACCGGCCACATAGGACAGTACGAGCCCGACCAGCATTCCGCCGACCACCGCACCTGCCGGGCTGTCCAGGCCGCCTACCACGACGGCGGTGAACGCGGAGACGAACACCGTGTCCATCGCGGTCGGGTGCAACCCGAGCCCGGTCGGGATGACCAGCATGCCGGCCAGAGCCCCGACCAGCGCCGCCAGCGCCCAGCCGAGGGTGAGCATCCGGCCCACCCGCACGCCGAGCAGCCGGGCCACCGACGGGGCGAATGCGGCAGCCCGCATGCGCAGCCCGATCGCGGTGCGGGTGAACAACAGCGCGAGAACGATCATCAACAGCACCACGGTGCCGAAAACGAACAGGTCGAACCGCGACACCAGGGGTACCCCGCCGACCGTCATGGCGGACCGGTCGAAGGGAGCCGGGAACGGAAGGTACTGGTTGCCGTAGATCATGCCGAGCACGCCCTGAACCACGAGTACCAACCCGAGCGCGACAATCACCGCGTTGAGCGGTGGCGCGCCGGCGACCCGGTGCATCACCAGCCGCTCCACGACCGCGCCGAGCACCAGGCCGGCCAGCAGCGCGGCGAGAAAGCCCAACCAGTACGAGCCGGACCGCCCGGTCACGGTGTAGGCGAGGTACGAGGTGGCAACCGCTAGTACGCCCTGGGCGAAGTTCACGATCCGGGTACCTCGCCAGATGAGTACCAGCGCGAGCGCGAACGCTGAGTAGACGGCGCCATGGGTCAGCCCGTCGACGGTGAGGAACAGAAAGCGGTCCATCAGAACCCCAGGTAGGCATGGCGGAGGTCGGCATCGTCGGCCAGCCGCCGCGCGTCGCCGGCGGCCACCACCCGACCCAGCGACATCACGACGCCCTGGTCGGCGATGGACAGCGCGCTGCGTACGTTCTGCTCGACCAGCAGCACGGTCAGCCTCGTCTGCTCGCACAACTGCCGCAGCAACGCCATGGTCTGGGCGACAACCCTGGGGGCCAGACCGAGGGACGGCTCGTCCAGCAGCAGCAGTCGGGGCCGGCCGACCAGCGCCCGGCCCAGCGCGAGCATCTGACGCTCGCCGCCGGACAGCTGGTGGCCGGGCTGCCGGCGGCGCGCGGCCAGCGGCGGAAACAGTTGGTACACCTCGGCGACATCACGGCGCAGCCCGGCCCGGGCAGCTCCCCACACGCCGGCCCAGCCCAGGCGCCAGGCGCCACCGAGCATCAGGTTCTCCTCGACGGTGAGCTCGGCGATCACGCCACGCCCCTCGGGTACGTGGCCGATGCCGCGCCGGACCAGCCGCTCCGTGGCCAGGTCGCCGAGGTCGGCACCGTCGAACGCGATCCGGCCGGTTGACGGCCGGATCAGCCCGGAGAGGGCGCGCAGCAGAGTCGTCTTGCCGGCACCGTTGGCACCAAGCACCGCGCAGATCGTGCCGGCCGGTACCCGCAGATCGATGCCGTGCAGCACCGGCACCCCGTGGTATCCGGCGGTCAGCCCCTCGACCTCGAGCAGATCACTCATGAGCTGGCTCCACGGTGGTCCCGAGGTAGGCGTCGATGACCGCCGGATCGTCGCGGATCTGCTCCGGGGTACCGGAAGCGATCACCCGCCCGAAGTCGAGCACCACAACGTGGTCGCAGACCCGGGTCACCAGATCCATGTGGTGCTCGACGAGCATCACCGCGCAGCCGCCGCCCGGCCGGGACGGCAGGGAACGGATCAGTGTGGCCAGCTCGTCGATGTCCGCGCCGCCGAGCCCGCCGGCCGGTTCATCGAGCAGCAGCAGGCGCGGCCGGCTGACCAGCGCCCGGGCCAGCGCCACCCGCTTGCGCAGCGCGTAGGGCAGGCTGTCGGGTCGTCGCCCGGCGGCGTCGGCAACGCCCAACCCGGACAGGCACTCCATGGCCGCGCGACGCAGGTCCCGCTCGTCCCGGTCGACGCGGGGCGCGGCGAACAGGGCGGCACCGAACCCGGTGCGGGCAGATACCGTCGCGCCGACCATCACGTTCTCCAGCACGCTGAGGCCGTCGAACAACCCGACACCCTGGAGGGTGCGGGCAATGCCGAGCCGCGCCAGGCGGTGCGGCCGCGTGCGCAGCGGCGCACCGTCCCAGGCCATCCTGCCCGCGTGTGGCCGTACGAAGCCGCAGACGACATTGAACAGGGTCGTCTTGCCGGCGCCGTTGGGCCCGATGACGCCGACGACGCTGCCGGGACCGACGTGCATCGACACGTCGTCAAGGGCGGTCAGACCGCCGAAGCGGACCGCGATCGCGCGCAGGACGAGGCCGGCTTGCTCAGCGTCCTGAGCGGACCCGGACTCCCCCACGGCGGCCATCGACATCACCCTCAATCCGGGCGGCGGTGCACGGCGGGCGTCTGTTGCCGACAAACTTACGGTGTTAGTTATCTCGGCGCCAGACACAAGCCGGTAACGCCGCGGCCATCCAGATCGGGCGAGCTGTACACGTCGAAAGCCCAGGCGCGGCGCCCCATAGACTCGCAACCGTAGGCAACTCGACCGTCGGTAACAGGCAGCAAGCCCCGTTGGTACGGGCGCGTGTCGCCACGTCCCTGCTGTTCCTGTTGTACGGCACCATCCTGGGTACCTGGACCGCCCGCATCCCCGCCATCAAGCACCGGCTGGACCTCTCCGACGGCCAGCTCAGCATCGCCCTGCTCGCATTCGCCGCCGGTGCCATCACCGGCATGCAGGTGATCGGCCGGCTGGTCGACCGGTATGGCAGCACCCGGATCATGACTCCGGCCGCAGCCGTCGACGCGCTGCTGCTCATCCTGCCCGCGTACGCCGGCGGCCTGGTCGCACTCGGTGCCAGCCTGTTGCTGTTCGGCGCCGTACACGGCACCTTGAACGTCGCCATGAACGCCAACGCGGTCCAGGTGCAGCAAGCCACGCAGCGGCCCATCATGTCCTCGTTCCACGCGGTCTACAGCATCGGCGGCTTTCTGGGCGCGGCCACCGGCGGCCTGTTCGCCCACGCCGGCCTGGGCCCGGCCGTCACCTTCGCCACCGTCGCCGGCCTCGCGCTCCTGCTCGCCGCCTGGTCCTGGAGGTGGGCACTGGCGCACCGGCCCGAGCCGGCCGCTGCGGAGCATGCCGGACGAACGCCACGGGAGCGCACCGGCGGTGTGTTGTTCCTCGGCGTGCTGGCCTTCTGCTGCCTGGTCGGTGAGGGCGCCGCGGCCGACTGGAGCAGCGTCTACCTGCGGGACAGCCTCGGTAGCGGCGCCGGCTTCGCGGCTACCGCGTACGCCGCCTTCGCCATCATGATGATGGCCGGCCGGCTGGCCGGCGACCGGCTGGTCGCCCGGTACGGCCCGGTGCGGCTGGTCCGCGCCTGCGGCGTACTCGCCTTCGCCGGCCTGGGTACCACCCTCCTCATTGGACAGCCGATCGCCGGTGTGGTCGGCTTCGGCTGCCTCGGCGCCGGGCTGTCCTGCATCGCACCGCAAGTCTTCTCCGCCGCCGGCAGCCGCGATCCGGCACTCGCCGGCCGGGCCATCGCCCGGGTGGCCAGCCTCGGCTTCACCGGCTTCCTGGTCGGGCCGGTCGCCATCGGCGGCGCCGCCGAAGTGGTCGGCCTGCCGGTAGCGCTGGGCATCCCCGCCGTACTGGCGCTCTTCGTCGCCTCCACCGCAACCGCGCTGCGGCCGGGCGCGATCGGGTTGACGGTCGAACCGCAGGAGTGACGGGCGTCCTGACAGACTCGTGGGCATGGATGCCGACGAGCTGAGACAGTACATCTGCGACACCTTCGACGGGGTACGGGCCGCCGAAGGCTCCGGTGACACCTTCTTCCTGTACGACCCGGCCGGTGACCTCCCACCCGAACGGCAGCAGCCCTTCGCCACCATCGTCACCGGCGACCACTACGACCATGTGTCCAATCTGGACAGACCTGGCGGCGCGTACCGGGTCAACATCGGGCTGACCAAGGCGACCTACACCGCGCGCTTCGGCGCCGCTGCGACCGAACGCGACGCGGACGGCGTGTTGCGCACCGGCGCCGACTACACCGCGACCGACACGCTCATGCCGCACCCGATCTACGCCTCCCAGTACTGGGTCTGCGTGGTGAACCCGGGTGAGGCGACGCTGCCGACGGTACGGGCACTGCTCGCCGAGGCGTACGAGTTCTGGGTCCGCAAGTACGCCAACCAGCAGGCCCGGCGGCAGGATGAGTGAGGCTTGGCCCGCCGCCGGCTCCCCGGCTCCCGCGCCGCTCAGACCC
>JAFMQQ010000278.1 GCA_017354595.1 Micromonosporaceae bacterium | reverse complement strand
CCGGTACGGAGATCGACCAGTTTCGTGACTTCCGATCCGCGACCGACGGGGTGGAGTACGAGCGCCGCATCGGTCAGCTGCTGGATGGACTCGCAGCGCTGCCGATGCCGACGATCGCCGCTGTGCAGCGTTCGGCGGTCGGTGCCGGTCTCGCCATCGCCGCCATGTGCGACCTGATCATCGCCGATCAGGGTGCGGTCTTCGGTGCACCGATCGCGCGTACGCTCGGGAACTGCTTGTCGATCCGGGTCGTCGCGGCGCTGCGGCAACGGCTGGGAGCCAGCCGGACGCAGACGATGCTGCTGACCGCGCGCCTCATGACGGCCGAAAGCCTGGCCGGCAGTGGCTTTGTCGCCGCCGTCGCCGCTGCCGCGGAGTTCGAAGCCGAGGTCGCCGCGACGGCAGAACGTATCGCCAGCCTCGCTCCGCTGACGCTGCGGTCGCTGAAGGAGATGGCTCGACGGATCGACGCGACCGAGCTTCCCGACGACACGGATCTGCTCGCCAGCTGCTACGGCAGCACCGACTTCCACGAGGGCGTAGGAGCCTTTCTGGAGCATCGCCCTCCACAGTGGACAGGACACTGATGATTACCATCGACGCCCATCAGCACTTCTGGCGTACCGCGGCCCAGCAGCAGCCTTGGCGTACTTCTGCGCACGGTGCACTTGTGCGTGACTACCTACCCGACGACCTGGTACCCGAGCTGAAGCGGGCCGGGGTCGACGCCACGGTGCTGATGCAGTCGGTCGACGAACCAGCCGAGAACGACCGGCTGGCCGGGTACGCCCGCCACCCGACCGTTGCCGGAGTGGTGGCGTGGGTACCGATCCGTGATCCCGACGCCGTACTGGCGGAGCTCGATCGGGTTCCGATCCCCACCCTGTGCGGGGTCCGCTGCCTGATCGCGGATGATCCCCTCGACTGGCTTCTCGAACCGCGTACGCTACGCATGTTCACCGCGGTCGCCGCACGCGGCCTCGCCTGGGACGTGGTACCGGTGACCGCGGCCCAGACCGGCCAGGTGATCAGGCTGGCGCGTGCGGTGCCCGAACTGCGGATCGTCGTCGACCATCTCGGGCGTCCACCGCTGGAGACGGCGGGTTGGAGCCCGTGGGCCGACCACATCGCTGAGCTGGCGCAGTCTCCGGCGGTCGCGCTGAAGGTCTCCGTCGGAATCGACGCGCTGACCGCCTGGCGAGCCTGGGACCGGGACGCACTCGACCCGTACATCGGCCATGCGATCGAGCAGTTCGGAGCGCGCCGGCTGATGCTGGCGAGCAACTGGCCCGTCGTGCTGCTGCGCGCCAGCTATGCCGCCGCGTGGGACGACCTCAAAAGCCTTGTCACCAGCCGCCTGCCGGACATCGAAGACCAGGCGGCGGTGTTCGGCGGGACGGCGGCACAGGTGTATCGCGTCGACTCGCGCCAGCACACGCCCCCGGCCGCACCCTGAATTCGGCCATCGATCGGTGCACCGTGCATCGACACAACCGTTGAGGAGAGAAGTGACCATCAGCACCGCGACCACCAGGTTCAGCAAGGCCGACCCGGCCAACCTGGCCAGCCTGTACCAGCACCTGCGCCTCACCGACGTCGTCGACGCGCTCGACGGCATCGGGTACTTCAACATCGGCCTGATGGACCGGGAGGTGCGTCCACTCTGGCTCGGCATGAAGTTCTGGGGGGAGGCCGCCACCATGCGCTGCGTACCGTCGAACAAGCCGATGTGGAAGCTCGACACGACCGACGACATCGTGCGCGCCCACTCGATCTGGTTTGCCAAGTACCCGATGGCGCGGCTACCCGACGACCTTGCGCCGGGCCACGTCATCGTGATGGATGCGGGCGGCGGGCCCGAGGTCGGATTCTGGGGCTCGGACAACGCCATGGGCGCCGTCGTCAACGGCGCCGTCGGCATCGTCACCGATGGATACTGCCGCGACACCGCCGAGGTCGCGCTGCAGCGCACACCAGTGGTGGCACGCCACCGCGGCCGGCCGATCATCCCCGGCCGGATCGAAGCCATCGAGGTGCAGACCACCATCGCCTGCGGCGGTGCGCAGGTCAATCCCGGCGACATCGTCGGTGCCGACGACGACGGCGTCGTTGTCGTGCCACGCGAGGTGGCCCAGGAGGTCGCGACCCACGCGCGCGCCATCCTGCTGGCCGACATGCGCTCGCGCCGGGAGAAGTACCGTCGACTCGGCCGCAGCGAAGACTCAACCGTCGATATCGACGCGGTTGAGGCTTACTACGCCGATCTCTGACCGGACCGCAGCGGGCTGCCACACCGGCGGCGGCCCGCAGCCGAGCCGCCCGTGACAAGGAAGGGGCACACATGACCGAGACGCCGCCCGGCGTCCTACCGCACGATCCGTCGGCCCTGCTGGTCGGGCGGCTGCACGATCCCGGCATCGGACCGTGCGTGGTCACGGTACGCGGGGATGAGCTGGTCGACCTGACCGAGCTCACCCCGACCGCGTCCGAGCTGTTCGACCGGCCCGATCTCGAGACGCTGCTCCGGACCGCACCGGGCGGGCGCAGTTGGCCGCTCGCGGATGTCCTCGACGCGAGCCTGGCCCGCGACAGCGCCCGCCCGCACCTGCTCGCTCCGATCGACCTCCAGGTGATCAAGGCGGCCGGCGTGACCTTCGCCCGGAGCATGCTGGAGCGCGTCATCGAAGAACTCGCGAAGGGTGAACCGGCCGGCGCGGCCGAGGTTCGACGGCGCGTCGCCGACGCCGTCGGTGGCGCGATCACCGGCCTGCGACCCGGAAGCCCGGCCGCCGAGGCGGCGAAGCAGATCCTGATCGAAGAGGGCCTGTGGTCGCAGTATCTCGAGGTGGGCATCGGGCCGGACCCGGAGATCTTCACCAAGGCTCCGGTACTGTCAGCGGTCGGCCTCGGCGCCCAGATCGGGGTCCTCGCCCGGTCGCGGTGGAACAATCCCGAGCCCGAGGTCGTCATCGCGGTCACCAGCACCGGGCAACCCGTCGGCGCAACACTCGGCAACGACGTCAATCTCCGCGACTTCGAAGGACGCAGCGCCCTGCTCCTCACCGAGGCCAAGGACAACAACGCGTCCTGTGCGATCGGCCCGTTCGTCCGGGTCTTCAGCGCGGACTTCACCCTGCCCGACATCCGCAGCCTTGACATCGAGTTGACGATCAGCGGAGCGGACGGCTACCTGCTGCACGACACGAGCAGCATGGCCGAGATGAGCCGCGACATCGGCGCGTTGGTCAGCCATGCACACGGCGCGCATCATCAGTACCCCGACGGTTTCGTACTCTTCACCGGCACGATGTTCGCCCCCACCCAGGACCGGGACGAGCCCGGCCTTGGCTTCACCCACCACGAAGGCGACCTGGTGACCATCGCCAACCCCGCCCTCGGCAGTCTCATCAACGAGGTCACAACGGCAGAGGCGGCACCCGACTGGCAGTGGGGCATCCGGCGACTGATCGACAACCTTGCCCGCCGCGGCCTGCTCGAAAGCCCGGCCCGTGCCTGACGTCGTCGTCACCGACCAGGCATTCGGCGGCGTCGAACGGGAGCAGGCGGTAGCCGCGGCGCACGGCTGCACCTTCGCCGCGCATCAGGCCCGTACCGAGGACGAGGTACTCGACGTGGTCGCTGGCGCGCGGATCGTCTTCGTCAACTTCGCGCCCATCACCGCGAAGGTTCTCGGCGTACTCGCTCCGGGCGCGGTGGTGATCCGCTACGGCATCGGGTACGACAATGTCGACCTGGTGGCGGCCCGCCAACGTGGGGTGGCGGTATGCAACGTGCCCGATTACGGCGCCGAGGCGGTAGCCGACCACACGGTCGCGATGCTGCTCGCCAGCCTCCGGCGGCTGGTCGGTTTCACCACGGCCATCCGGGACTCGGGTTGGGTTGAGCCGGTTGCCCTGGGCAGCATCACCGGATTCGACCACGCGACCGTCGGTCTGATCGGAACCGGACGGGTCGGTCGGGCAGTCATCGCCCGACTCCGACCGTTCGGCTTCCGGATCGTCGCCCACGATCCACTGCTCGGCGAGGAGCAGATCGAGTCGCTCGGCGCCACCCCGGTCTCGCTGGACCGGTTGCTCGCCGAGGCCGACGCCGTCACCCTGCACGCGCCGCTCACGAGCTCCACCCGGCATCTCATCGACAGCGACACCCTGGCGAGGATCAAGCCGGGTGCCGTCATCGTCAACACCGCTCGCGGCGCACTGATCGATGAATCTGCACTAGTGGAAGCGCTGAGTTCGGGGAGGGTGGGCGCCGCAGCGCTCGACGTGTTCGAGCGCGAGCCGCTTCCTCCGGACGCGCCGCTGCGCGCCGCTGCCAATGTGATCCTGACACCGCACGCAGCCTTCTTCTCCGACACATCCCTGGCCAATCTGCAGCGGCTCGCCGCCGAGGAGGCGGACCGGGCGCTGGCCGGTAAGCCACTGCGATGCCGGCTTACGTGACGGTCCCGGATCCGCATCTGCATTAGTCAGGCGGTGGATGCGTAGCCGGCGACGGGCACCGGGTCTCCGCTGGCTGCGCCCGCTATCCATAGTGGACAGTCCACTGTGCATAGCCGACTCTCTGCTGTCAACCGATGACAACGCGTCTCGCCTTGGCGTACGTACATATGCCCATCTAGGCATGGGTGGATGCGGACACCTGTCGCATGTACTTAACCGAGGGTTCGCCTGGTGGCCCCGTCGACTCCACGGGACGCCAATACGTTCGCCTGAGCCGCAGACCGCGTCAGGGGACTGAAATGCATGAAGCGCTTGCAGCTCGTTCGGGCCGATCGCGGACCAGTGACCAGGCAACGACCTGGCCGCTCGTCCGGTCGTGACACAGAGCTGGCGCGGCTGTCGACTCGGCGACCTACCTCGGCGTCACCCAGATGGCCGGTACGTCGCCGATGGTGATGGACCCGGAAGTCACGGGCTTCCTCTCGTCCACGCCCCCTTGGCAGTTCGACGGTCTGTTCGATCTGCCAGCCCTCACCTTGAAGGGATTGGTATGCAAGTCACGCGACAACGCCGAGAAGTAT
>JAFMQQ010001036.1 GCA_017354595.1 Micromonosporaceae bacterium | reverse complement strand
AACCATCCGCGCCCCTCGCCACGGATGTCCACAAGCGACAGACCGGACCCGGCGAGCGTCCGCTCGGGCGGGCGCGGCCGGCAACGCCGCCGGCTCGTACCCCTGCGGCGACCGTACCGCGGCCAACCGGTCCGGGTGGGACCGCGGCGCTGGCCGGCGCTACCGTTGGACTGCGTCGGCGATGCGATGGAGGACCGATGACGTCGGGCACACCGCAGTCAAACCTTGATCTTGAGCTGCTCGCCGCCCAGTTGCGGCGGCACACCGACGACCTGTCGCTGTACGGCGGGATGCTGCTCAACGTTCTGTCGGCGGCCCTGCCGGCCGACCTGGTACAGGTGCGGCGGGAGAGCAAGTGGAAGGCGCGGCTGGCTGGGCGGGATCCTGCGGTGCTGGGTGTGTCTGTGACAATCGGCGACCAGCGGTACGAGCTGGATCGGGGCGATGTCGGCGCCCGGCCGCTGACCAGGATCTGCCATCAGTCCGGGGGCGTGGTGATGTCCACCAGGACGGTCTCCGCCGACGAGTGGTCGCGGGCGCTCGCCGGTGCGCTGGCCGCGGTGGCCGGGACCGATGCCGCGGCCGTGGCGGCGCTGCAGAGGCTCACCGCGCCATGACGGTGGATCCCGAAGGCGGGAACTGGACCCCTGAGCAGATCGCCCAGGGCAGCGCGACCGAGATCGAGGCCGGGCGGCTGCCGCTGCGGGCACAGTGGCGCATCCGGGAGCAGCGGGCGCGGCGTGACCGGGGCGAACCGGGTAGCTTCACCTCCGACCTGACGGTGGAGGAGTTCGCCGCGATCCGTTCGGTCGGCTTCTCCCCCGTCGGTCAGGTGCTCGGCAGTGCCGTCTTCCAGGTCGGCTGGTCGTACACGGGTTGCGGGTACTACTACGGCGGCTTCGGTTCCTACGGGCCGGCGCTGGCTCCCGTGGTGCCGGTACCGGCGACCCAGCAGCTGCTCAGTCAGGCCAGACACCGGGCGGTGCAACGGATGACCCAGGAGTGCGAAGGACTGGGTGGCGACGGCGTGGTGGGGGTACGCCTGTCGGTGCGATCGTTCTACGGCAACGGTCTGGAGTTCATGGCGATCGGGACGGCGGTACGGGCCGACGGCGACAAGCGCCCCGGCCGGCCGTTCACCTCCGACCTGACCGGTCAGGACTTCGCCAGGCTGATCCGCGCCGGCTGGGTACCGGCGGCCCTGGTCCAGGGTGTCGGCGCGGTGATCCGGCACGACGACTTCGCCACCAGGAGCCAGCGCATGTCCTGGACCAACCAGGAACTCGTCGGACCAACCCAGTTGCTGCACGCCGCGCGGGACGCCGCCCGCGCCTCACTCGCTGCCGACGCGCGGGACCGGGGCGGGCACACTGTGCTGCTGCGCGACATGCAGGTGCAGACGTTCCGGCTGCGCTGCACCAGCGGCACCGAAGGCGAGGACGATCTCGCCGATGTCTTCCTCTGGGGCACCGCCGTGGTGCCGTTCGAAACCTCTGCCTCGCTGGAGGCGCCACTACCGATGTTGCGCCTCTCCGAAGGTACCCGTTGACGATGTCTATCCAGAATGGACGGTCTGCCGGATGACGCTC
>JAFMQQ010000277.1 GCA_017354595.1 Micromonosporaceae bacterium | reverse complement strand
GCCTCGACCCGCAGCCGCCAGCCCGGTGCCCGCGGATCGATCCGTACGTTCCCGCCGGCCGCCTCGACCCGTTCCCGCAGGCCGGTCAGGCCGTTGCCGTCGCTGGGGACCAGCGGCCGGTCCGCCCGGCCCGGGCTGCCCCTGCCGTCATCGGCGATCTCGATCCAGTTCGGGCCGAGGGTGATCGTGCAGTGGGTGGCACGGGAGTGGCGTACGGCGTTGGTCACGCCTTCCCGCACCACCCAGCCGAACAGCTCGGACAGTGTCGGGTCGACCAGGTCCACCGAGCCGGGCAGGTGGGCCACGATGCCGGAGGCGCGCAGTACCTCCCGGGCGGTGGCCAGCTCGCCGGCGAGGGTGAGGTCCCGGTGCCCGGCCACCGCCGCCCGTACGTCGGAGAGGCTGCGCCGGGACAGCCGCTCCACGTCGGCTATCTCGGTACCGGCCCGGTCCACCTCGCCCAGCTGCGCCAGGCGCCGGGCCAGCCCGGCCTTCACCGTGATCGTGGTCAGCGACTGCCCGAGCAGGTCATGCAGGTCCCGGGCGATGCGGGTGCGTTCGTTCTCGGCGGCCAGCCGGGCCACCTCGGCGCGGGCGGCGGCGAGTGCCTGGTTCGCCTTGATGATCTCGAAGAAGCCGAACATCGCCATGGCCACCAGCGGTATCGTGATCGCCCACTCGGCGTCCACACCCGAGTGCCAGCCAGGTACCAGCGGCGGCAGGAAGACGGCGACGGCGACGTAGCCGGCGACGACCGGCACCGCGTAGCGGCGGACCGCGCCGATGGTCAGTACCGTCAGGAAGATCAGCAGGACCGAGCTGCTCTGGCGGGCGAGCGGGGCCTCGACCGCGTACGCCGCCAGCATTCCGGCGTAGGTGACCCAGAACCAGGTGCGGCGCCCGCTCCACATGGTCGCGAGCGCGCACAGGTAGGCGGCGGCGAACAGGACCAGCACCGTGTACCCGACCACGCCCCACCCGCCGTGGGAGTAGTCGTGGACGGAGCCGACGACCTGCATCAAGTAGGCCAGCCACACACCCGGGAAGAGGTACCGCCGCCAACCGCGCGGCGGCCCGCCCGGGCGCGCCCCGTTCGGCGGCGCCCCGGCCAGCTGCATACCGGTTAGCGGCGGACTGCTCATCGCGCGCTCACACCCGCCGCGTGTCGCGCCGGTACGCCCGCGCCGCCAGCAACCCGAACGCCCCGGTCCACAGCGCGATCACCACCCAACCCCGTACTCCCCACCCGCTGCCGGTTACCGCGCTGTGCCCGGCCTGGACAAGCCAGTACGACGGTAGCGCGCGGGCCAGGTCGAGGATGAAGCCCTTGCTGGCCAGCGGCCCCCACGCCCCGCCGAGCAGAGCGAAGAGGGCGGTGATGCCACCCAGCGCCGGCCCCATCGACTCCGGCGTGAGCTGGTGCCCCAGCCAGATGCCCAGCGCCGCGAACGGAACCAGGCCGATGAGCACCAGACCGGTCATCTCCAGCCACCGGTCGGCCGGCAGGCGTACCCCCAGGAAGATCCCGGCGACGTACAGCAGCACGATGCTCATCAGCGCGACCAGGTACCCGGAGAGGATCTTGGCGCGGAGGTATGTCCAGGCGCCCAGCGGGGTGAGCCGCAACTGCCGGTTCCAGCCGACCGCCCGCTCCATCGCGATGCGGGCACCGCCGGCGGCCACGGCGGCCATGGTGCCCCAGCTGACCATGCCGGCCAGGTAGTAGACCGGGAACGGGATGCCGCCCAGCGTCTCGTGCCGATTCGCGCCGGCGACAACCAGGAACAGGATCAGTGGGAAAACCAGCGAGAACAGGAAGAACCGGGTGTTGCGCAGCGCCCGGACCAGTTCGAGGCGAAGATAGGTCAGCGATCCGGCGGTACTCATCGAACGGTCTCCTCAACATCGTCGCCAGTCAATTGCAGGAATGCCTGTTCCAGGCGCGCGCCGGCCACCTCGATATCGCGTACCCGCGGGTAGCCGGCGAGCAGGGCGCGCAGGGCGGCGTCGGAGTCGACGCAGCGCAGCACCACCATCTCGCCCCGGACGTCGGCGCCACTGACGCCGGGCAGGGCGGAGAGCTGGCCCGGATCCGCACCGGGCAGGGTCGCCGAGATGGTCCGGGAGCCGACGGTCGCCTTGATCTCGCTGGTCGGCCCGTCCGCCACGATGCCGCCGCGGGCCATCAGGATGATCCGGTCGGCGTACTCGTCCGCCTCCTCCAGGTAGTGCGTGGCGAACAGCACCGTCTTGCCCCGTGCGGCGAACGACCGCATGGTGGTCCAGAACGCGTGCCGGCCCTCGACATCCATCGCCACCGTCGGCTCGTCGAGCACCAGCAGATCGGGGTTGCTCACCAGGGCGACCGCGAAGCGTACCCGCTGGACCTGGCCACCGGAGAGCTTCTGGGTGCGCTGCCTGGCGAAGTCCGCCGTACCGCTCAGCTCCAGCGCCTCGTCCACCGGCAGCGGCCTGGGGTAGAGCGCGGCCATCATGGTGACCAGCTCGCGCACGGACAGGTCGCGGATGAGCGAGCCCACCTGGAGCATGCCGCCCACCGCGCCGGAGTTCACCGCGTTCCGTGGCGGCATGCCGAACAGCTCGACCCGGCCCTCGTCCGGTGGCAGCAGGCCGAGAAGCATGTCAATTGTTGTCGATTTACCGGCCCCGTTCGGCCCGAGCAGGGCGACCGTCTCGCCCGGCGCGATGTCGATATCCACGCCCCGCACCGCGTGGATCACACCCTGGCCGGTACGGAACGACTTCGTCAGTCCGGAGAGCCTGACCCCGACCGGAACACTGGAAAGGTTCGTTGGCATGACACAACTGTGGCGACCCGTCCGCGCCGCGGGCAGTGTCACCGTCACACGACTCGACCATGACATCAGTCAGGGGCGGCACCCTTCAGGGACAGTGGCCGGCGCCACACACGGCAGTCTTCAGATCGACCTCCACGGCGGCTCGATGTCTACTCAGTTGACTGTGCGGGCTGGCACGCGCCAGCTGAGTAGTGCCGTTACTCATGACAGCGGCGTGGTGGTTTCCTACGGTCGTATCGGGTCGTCTTGCATGGTCGCCGAGGGATCGCATGGTCGCGGGTACCTGGGTGTCGGCGGATGGACGGCCCGCTTGTACTGGTCGCTGAGGCGGCCAGGGAACCGCGGTGGCCGCCGGTCACCGTTGGCTGGGCATCCTGACCGGGGTGAGTGATGGTGTTAGCCGGACGATGTGTACCGCCGCGCGGGTGGTCGCGGCGCGAGATCCAGGCGCTGGGCTCGACCGGGGGTGCGCGGCGGTGGCCGGGTCGATGGTGGTTGAGTCGGGGATCTGTGGCGGTGGGGGCCATCGTGGTGGTGGTCGCGGTGCTGGGCGTGGCTGGTCCGGCGTCTTCCGCGTCCACCACCACGGCAGCAGCCGCCCCACCCACCATCGACTGGGGTGCCTGTACGGATCCGACTCTGCAGCAGGCCGGCGCGGTCTGCGGGTTGCTGTCGGTGCCGCTGGACTACGCGCACCCGACCGGTACGCGTATCCAGCTCGCGGTCTCCATGGTGCGGCACACCACGCCGGATTCGCAGTACCAGGGCATCATGCTGGTCAACCCGGGCGGGCCGGGCGGTTCCGGGTTGGTGTACTCCTTCCTCGGGCAGTTCGTGCCGAACAACGCGGGTGACGCCTACGACTGGATCGGTTTCGACCCGCGGGGTGTGGGCGCCAGCGCGCCGTCGCTGACCTGCGATCCGGACTACTTCGGCCCCGACCGGCCCGACTACCAGCCCTCGACGCCTGCCCTGCTGGACACCTGGTTGTCCCGCACCGCCTCCTACGCCGCTGCCTGCAAGGCGCAGGGCGCGGCACTGTTGCCGCACATGAGCACGCTGGATTCGGCCAGGGACATGGACAGCATCCGGGCCGCGTTGGGCCAGCCGCAGCTGAACTACTACGGCTTCTCCTACGGCACCTACCTCGGCCAGGTCTACGCGACCCTGTTCCCGCAACGGGTACGCCGGATGGTGCTGGACAGCAGCGTGGATCCGCACGAAGTCTGGTACCAGCTCGGTCTGCAGGAGGACGTGGCATTCGAGACGAACATCAAACTCTGGTTCGGCTGGGTGGCCAAGTACGACAGTGTCTACCACCTCGGCAGCACCGAGCAGGCAGTGGAGCAGCTGTGGTACCGGGAACGCGACGCGCTGCGCGGGGCTCCCGCCGGCGGCGTGGTCGGGCCGGACGAGTTCAGCGACCTGTTCCAGATCCCCGGGTACGACCAGTCCTTCTGGCCGTCGCTGGCCGACGCCTTCGCCGGCTGGGTACACAACGCCGACGCGGAGACGCTGATCGGCTGGTACCAGGCCTTCGACAACCCCGGCGATGACAACGCCTTCGCCGTGTTCAACGCGGTCACCTGCACCGACGCGCCAGCGCCGGGCAACTGGTCGACCTGGCAGGCCGACGCCGACCGCGTCAGCGCGGTCGCTCCGTTCTTCACCTGGCCCAGTCTCTGGTACAGCGCACCGTGCCTCTACTGGCCCGCCCCGCCGGGTCGACCGACCACAGTGGACGGAAGCCGGGTCGCGCCCGCGCTGCTGGTCGACGAAGAGCTGGACGCGCTGACCCCCTTCGAGGACAGCCTGGAAGTACGCCGCCTGTTCCCCCGATCCGTCCTGCTCGCCGAACCCGGGGGCACCACACACGCCGGGACACTCGTCGGCAACGCGTGTGTCGACGACACGATCGCCGGCTACCTGGCCACCGGCGCGTTGCCGCCCCGGGAACCGGGCGACGGACCCGACGCCCTGTGTGATCCGCTCCCCCAACCGTTACCCGACGCGGCCGCCCCGCACACGGCCGCCCCGGGTGTGGCCGCCCCCCGCGTGGCGGGGACGCTGACCGAGCCGAACGGCCGCCCGCTGCTGCTACCGCGCGGCGAATGACCCGGAAGCTGGGACGGCGGTCGCGATGACGGGGCGTACGACAACGGTGACCGTGCCCGTCGTGGACGTGCCGCGGCGTTGACCTTCCTGGCCGTCCTCAGTGGAGGGTC
>JAFMQQ010001035.1 GCA_017354595.1 Micromonosporaceae bacterium | reverse complement strand
CCAGACCGGGCCTGCCGGCCAGACCGGGCCTGCCGGCCAGACCGGGCCTGCCGGCCAGACCGGGCGCGAACGCGCCCGGGCGCACCTGGCCGAGGTGTGGCACAGCGGCTGGTGGGACCGTACCTGGACCGCGCCGCTGGCCTGGCTGCAGGCGTTCGACCCGCGGACCGTACCGGTGGGTGGCTCCGACTTCCACGATCCCGGCAACGGGCACCGGCTCGGTACGCCGACCACCTGGGTACTGTGCCCGACCGGCGATGGCGACCCGCCGGCCGCCGGTACCGTGCTCGACGCGCTGCGCGCCGGCCGGGTCGCGATCGGCGGGTCGCCGGGCGGACCGGTACTGCTGCGGCTCGGCGACGAGCTGGTCGCGATCGGCGCCGCCGGTACGCTGCTGTGCGATCTGGCCGGGCGGCGGGTACCGGTACCGGGGGAGCGGGCCGGCCTGCCCGCCCTGCCCGGCCCGTGCTGGCTGGAGGACGACCGGGGCGAGATTCTCGCCATCAGCGGCTGACCCGGGTACCGCCACCCAACCCGTTCCTGTACCGGTTCAGTACCCTTAGATCGCCGTCGATAACAGCAGCGGAACCCTCCATCCTGGCCTGGCTGCGCTAGGCTGCCGCCCGTGGCCGTGACCGGATGGAGCGACATCGACCAGGCTCAGGGCGAACTGTCATTGGCACGCGTCGCGCTCGCCGAGAATGACCTCGACCACGCGGCGAACCACGTAGCGGGAGCGACCGCGTACGCCCCGTCGATACCCGAGATCCACGAGCTGCTCGCCGTGCTGGCGACGCGCAGCGAGGACGGCGGGCTGGGCCTGTTCCCGGTGGGGCAGAACATGTACGTCGGCACCGCCGTGTGCCACGCCCACCTGCTGTCCCGGCGGGACCCGGGGCAGGCGCTGGCGATGCTGGCCCAGGCCACCGCCTTCGACCCGGCCAAGCCGTGGGCCGACGCCGCCTGGGTCCGCGCGTGCAGCACCGAGGGCATCGATCCTGATCTACTGGTGCGGATGTTCGTCACCGTGATCAGCGCGCTCGGCCAACCGGTCCCGGAGACGGTGCGGAAGGCCAACACTGTCTACTTTGAACTCGCCCGGCAGGCGGTCGCCGCACATCCACACCACGCCGTCCTGCACGGCGTCTGCTCCGCGGTGGCCCGCCGGCTGGGTGACAAGCAGACCGCCGTCGACTGGGGCCGGCGCGGCGTCGAGCTGGAGTCCAACAAGCTGACCATGACCTGGTACGCGTACGCGGTGCTGGCCGATGGCCGGCTCGACGACGCGCTCGCGGTGATGTACCGCGCGTGGCGCGCGTACCCGGCCGAGAGCGATATCGCCGCGGACATCTCCAGCTGGCTCGCGGACGCGGGCCGGCTCGACGAAGCGTTGCAGGTCATCGAGTCGGCGGTGCGGACCAACCCGAGCGACGACTGTGGCGTGCACACCATGCACCGGCTGCGCTTCCTGCGTGACCGTGACGCCGCCACCCACCTGGTCGCGCTCTCCGACTTCATGGCCAGCCAGACCGAGTCCAGCCACGAGCACACCGACCTGGCCGACTGCTGCCGCGGCCAGGCGTGGCTGGGCCAGC
>JAFMQQ010001034.1 GCA_017354595.1 Micromonosporaceae bacterium | reverse complement strand
CCGCCGGCCTGGTCGGCATTCCCGCCTCCGCCGTGTACGCCCGGGCCACCGCGCTGGCGGTCGGTACCGCGACGCTGGCCGGTACGTTCCTGGCCATCCACTCCAGCTTCTCCCCCTCCAGTGGACCGACCCAGCTCATCTTCGCCTTCGAGGCCGTGGTCATCGGTGGCATCGGCTCGCTGTGGGGCACCCTGATCGGCGGCATCGTACTGGGCGTCGCGCAGACTCTCGGCGCGCTGATCGACCCGCAGTACTTCATCCTCACCGGCCACCTGGTCTTCCTGGCCGTGCTGCTGGTCGTGGTCAGCTCACCGGGACGACTGCTCTGGCGCCGGGCCGGCGTCATCGGGGGGAGGTCCAATGGCCACAGTGGACACTAGGCCGGAGGCGGCGAGCCGGTTCGGGGTGGCGCGGTCGGACCGCACCTCCCGGATCGGCTCCTGCTGCCTGCTGGCGGTGACCGTACTGCTGGCCGCGCTGCCGCAGATCTTCGGCGCGGACATCGTCCAGCAGATGACCTCGCTACTGATCCTGGTGGTGCTGGCCGCGATGTGGAACGCGCTGGCCGGGTACGCCGGCATGGTCTCGGTAGGACAACAGACCTTCATCGGGTTCGGCGCCTACACCACCATCTTCCTGACCCAGCGCGACATCGAGCCGTACCTGGCCGTGGTGCTCGCCGCCGTCATCTGCGCCGCGCTGGCCGCCCTGCTCGCACCACTGGTGCTGCGGCTGCGCGGTGGACAGTTCGCGGTCGGCACCTGGGTAGTCGCCGAGGCCGCCGCCCTGCTGGTCATGCTCGACCACTCCCTCGGTGGCGGTACCGGCACCTCGCTGCGCGGGCTGAATGTCTTCGCGCCACAGGTACGCCGCGCGTACACGTTCTGGCTGACGCTGGCCTTCGCGGTGCTGCTGCTCGGTGCGCTGTTCGTGCTGCTGCGCCGGCGCACCGGAGCGGCACTGCAGGCGATCCGTGACGCGGAGGAGGCGGCCGCCTCGCTCGGCGTGCGTACCTTCTCCCTCAAGTTCGCCATCTACGTGCTGGCCGGCTTCGGCTGCGGTGCCGCCGGAGCGCTCATCCTGGCCAATACGCTGTTCATCCAGCCACAGTCCATCTTCGGCGTGCAGTGGTCGGCGTACATGGTCTTCATGGTGCTCGTCGGCGGCATCGGTACCTTCGAAGGGCCCATCATCGGGGCGGTCGTGTTCTTCCTACTGCAGCAGGAGTTCGCCGACGCCGGCGCCTGGTACCTGATCGGGCTCGGCGTGGTGGCGGTCGCCTTCGCACTCTTCCTGCCGCGCGGCATCTGGGGTCTGGTCAGCCACCGGCGTCAGATCCGGCTGCTGCCGATCGGCTATCACCTTCGCCAGCACACCGATCCGCAGCCCAACAAGCCACACCGCAACCAGTCGCACCGCACGGACCCGCCCCAGATCAGGCCCCATGGCTGAGCCGGCGGTACAGCACTTCATCGCCGGGCAGTGGTGCGCCTCGACCACTGAAGCGGATTATCCCGACTACAACCCCTGGACCGGTGAGGTGTTGGCCCAGGTGGCCGCCGGCGACGCCGAGGACGCCCGGCGGGCGGTCGAGGC
>JAFMQQ010001033.1 GCA_017354595.1 Micromonosporaceae bacterium | reverse complement strand
CCGCGCTCGCCAGCGCGCTGCGCCCCGGCGGAGCCGCCAGCATCGTGGTCGCCAACCAGGCGGCGGCCGTGCTGAGCCGGGCCATGAACGGCCACTTCGACGCGGCGCGCCAGCTACTCTCCGACCCTGACGGGCGCGCCGGGCACGGGGACAAGCTGCGGCGGCGTTTCGACGCCGACAGCGCCGCCGCGCTGGTCACCGGCGCCGGTCTTGATGTGGAACGGATCCACGGGGTACGCGTCGCGGCCGACCTGCTGCCCGGGGCGCTCGCGGACACCGACCCGGACGGGATGCTCGCCTTCGAGATGGCCGCCGCCGACCACCCGCCGTACCGGGACATCGCCACCCAGCTGCACCTGCTCGCGCGGCAGAGGCTGCGGTGAACGACCGGCGGGCGGCTGGCGCGCCACCCGCGCGCGATGTCGCGGCGCCCCGCTACGGCGAAGCGAGCCTGGCCGACCTGATGCCCAGCGTGGTGACCGCGCTTGGCGCCACACCGGCCGACCTGGCCGGGTCGCCCGGTCCCGACCCGCTGGGCCTGACCGAGGCGCTGGCCGGAGTACGGCGGGTGGCGGTTCTGCTCGTCGACGGCCTCGGGTACCACCTGCTGCCCAAACTGGCGCCGGTCGCACCGGTACTGGCCGACGCGCTCGCCGGGCGGCTGGGCCGGCTCTCCCCGCTCACTTGCGGCTTCCCGTCCACCACTCCGGTGAGCCTGGTCAGCCTGGGCACCGGGGTACCGCCGGGCAGCCACGGCGTCGTCGGGTTCACGCTGAACATCCCCGGTACCGACCGGGTGCTCAATCACATCGAGTGGGGTGACGAACCGGATCCGGTGCAGTGGCAGCCGGTACCGACCCAGTTCGCCCGGGCCGCCGCCAGCGGGGTGGCGGTGACGGTGGTGGGCCGGGCGTCGTTCGCCGGATCGGGGCTGACCGTCGCCGCCTACCGGGGCGGCGAGTTCCGGGGGGCTGACGATGTGGACGCGCTCGCCGCCGAGATGCTCGCCGCGCTGACCGGGTCCACCCGCTCACTGGTCTACGGCTACTATGGCCTGCTGGACACCGCCGGCCATGTGTCCGGTGTGGACTCTCCACAATGGATGGAGCAGGCAGCGGTGGTGGACGCGTTGGTCGCGCGCCTCGTCGACGGGGTACCGCCGGATGGCGCGTTGCTGGTCACCGCCGACCACGGGCAGCTGGACGTGCCGCCCGGGCACCGGTTCGATGTGGATACCGATCCGCGGCTGGCGGCCGGGTTGCGGGTGGTCGCCGGCGAGCCACGGGTACGGCACCTGTACACCCGGCCGGGCGCGCAGGCCGACGTGGTGGAGGCGTGGCGCGAGGTCCTCGGCGAGGCGGCCTGGGTGGTACCCCGGGACGAGATGGTCGCCACCGGCTGGTTCGGCACCGTACCGCCGGCCCACCTGGCCCGAGTGGGGGATGTGGTGATCGCCTGCCGGGACACGTACGCGGTCCTGGCTTCGGCGCGCGAACGCCCGATCGTCGCCACGTTCGTCGGGTACCACGGCTCGTTCACGCCGGCCGAGATGACGATCCCGCTGCTGCTCGTGCGGAACGCGGCGCGGGGCGACGGTT
>JAFMQQ010000276.1 GCA_017354595.1 Micromonosporaceae bacterium | reverse complement strand
AAGCAGAATGCGGCCAGCAGTACCGAGACGGCGAGGAACAGACCCGACTCGGCGAACTGCAGCGGCCAGAAGTGATTCGCCGGGTGCAGGGTCAGCTCCTCACGCAGACCCAGGCTGCCGATCCAGTCGAAGCACTGCTGCGATCCGACGGCCGACCCGCAGTGCTGCTCGGCGCCGGCACCGGTGAGTGGCTGGCCGGTGGGCGTAAGGATGCGGCTGGCCAGTACCCAGGCACCGGGTATGTGCGGCTGGGTGACCAGCCGCAGCCCGCCCGGACCGACCGAGATGCCGCTCACCCAGTCCGTGTTCAGCGGCATCGTGCTGTGCGCGGCGGGCACCAGGTGGCCGCGCAGCCACAGCGGCATCGCGATCGCCGCTCCAATGTAGACAGCCAGGGTCGCCGCCATCGCGGGTACGGTCCGGCGGATCACCATGCCGAGCGTGACACCGAGCATGAAAGCGAACAGCGCGTAGCCGACGGGTACCAGGCCCCGCCCGGCGAACAGCAGCGGCGACAGCCGCCCGCCGCCCACCTGGTCGATGTGGCTCGCCCAGGCCGTCGTCGCCCAGCTGAGGGCTCCGACGCTCGCCGCCGCAGCTCCCCCGACGATCACGAGCTTGGTGGCGAGCCACCGGGTGCGGGTCACCGACTGGCTCCACACCAGCCCGTGCGTTCCCGTCTCCAGTTCCCGGGCGATCAGCGGAGCACCCCAGAAGATCCCGATCAGTGCGGGGCACACATAGAGCAACCCGGTCAGGGCGTCGTGGATGGAGATGAGGTTGCCCGCCTGCAGCCGCGCCGTGAAGCCGTCAACCGCCCGCGCGCAGTCGGCCGAGCAACCGGCGAGGCCGGAGTCGCGGTACGCGGCGGCGACCGAGTGGACAGTCAACGCGAGCAGTGCGCCGCCCGCCGCGACCAGTACGGTGGCGATCCAGGTCTGGGCGCGGAACTGCCGCCAGGTCATCCAGGTCATCGTGTGGTCATCTCCAGCACCGGTCGGGTCTGCGCGGCACTCTGCGCCATGTACGCGAGCACCAGGTCCTCCAGGCTCACTGGCTCCACCACCCATGCCGGGTCGTCGATCGGCGCCGTGCTGCGTACCACCACAGTGGACTGCCGGTCGGTGTGGCTCTCCTCGATCGGCTCGGCGCAGGGCAGCAGGTCGGTGACCTCCCGCCGGGGACCGGTGAGCCGGTGGTGGCTGGCGAGCAGCTCCTCCACCTCGCCGGCGACCCGTACCCGGGAGGCGACCAGCACCACCAGGTAGTCGCAGACCCGCTCCAGGTCGGAGACCAGGTGCGAGGAGAGGATGACGCTGGCGCCGTGCTCGGCGATGTACGCCATCAGGCTCTTCAGGAACTCACGCCGGGCCAGCGGATCCAGGCTGGCCACCGGCTCGTCCAGGATGAGCAGCTCCGGTCGCTTGGCGATGGCCAGGGTCAGCGCCAGCTGGGCGCGCTGCCCGCCGGAGAGCTTGCCCGCCTTCTGCGCCGGATCCAGGCCCAGACTGGCGATCCGGTCGGCGGCCAGCCGCTGGTCCCAGCGCGGGTTGGTGTGCGCACCGAAGCGCAGATGGTCCTCAATGGACAGACCGGCGTAGGTCGGTGTGTCCTGGGCGACGAAACCGACCCGGGCCAGCTGGGCGGCGCCGGAGGCCGGCCGGCCGCCGAGCACCTCGATGCTGCCCGCGGTGGGCCGCAGCATGCCCACCGCGATCTGCAGCAGGGTCGTCTTGCCGGCGCCGTTGGGCCCGACCAGCCCGACCACCCGCCCGGGTGGGATGGCCAGCGTGCAGTTGGAGAGCGCTTCGCGGCGCCCGTACCGCTTGGTGAGTTGTTCGGTCCGCAGCACGGCGCTCATGCTGGCTCCTCGATGTTGGTGCCGGCGCCGTCCACCTCGCCGGCGAAATCACTCAGGGTTCGAAAGGTGTTCAGGAACAGTGCCTCGATGCTCTCCGCGTCCATCCCGGCCGCGAGCGCCCTGCGCAGCCAGCCGCGCAGCTCCTGCTGCAGCGGCCCGTGCGCGGCCAGGGAGTCGTCGGTCAGCGTGCGGGTGACGAAGGTGCCCACCCCGGGGCGGGCCGATACCAGTCCCTCGTACTCAAGTTCGCGGTATGCCTTGAGCACGGTGTTGGGGTTGATCGCCACCTTGGCCACCACGTCCTTGACGGTGGGCAGCTGATCCCCCTCGGTCAGCAGCCCGAGCCGCATCGCCCGGCGGACCTGCTGGATGAGCTGCAGGTAGGGAGCCACGCCGGAGCGGGACTGCAGATGAAACTCGATCACCGTTGCCCATCCTTTGGCGGGAGGTGCATTCAACTAGGTTCCTAGCACTATAGGCCGACGGGTGTAGCGGCTGTCAACAACGAGATGGGTCAGCGGGGTTGGAAGAGGCGGTCGAAGACGGTACGGGCGCGGCGCGCGGTACGCAGGTAGTCGTCCACGAACCCGCCCGGGTCGGCGCCGGCGTCGCGGGTCAGGATGCGTACCACGCCGGCCAGCTCGGTACCGTGCCGGGGCAGCTGGTCGGTGGGGCGGCCACGCACCAGCATCAGCGCGTTGCGCACCCGGCTGGCGAGAGTCCACGCCGCGGAGAGCGCGATCGCGTCCGCGCCGTCGATCAGCTCCGCCCGCCGCGCCGCGGCCAGCGCCGCCAGGGTGCGGGTGGTACGCAGCTCCGGCACCCTGGCGCCGTACCGCAGTTGCAACAGCTGCACCGTCCACTCCACATCGGCCAGACCGCCGCGGCCCAGCTTCGCGTGCAGTGCCGGGTCGGCGCCGCGCGGCAGCCGCTCACTGTCCACTCTGGCCTTGATCCGCCGGATCTCGGTCATCTGCTCGCGATCCAGGCCACCGACCGGGTACCGCTTCCGGTCGGCGATGGCGAGGAACCGGTCGGCCAGCTCCCGGTCGCCGGCCACGAACCTGGCACGCAGCAGCGCCTGCGACTCCCAGACCCGGGACCACCGCTGGTAGTACTGCTGGTACGCGGCGAGGCTGCGCACCAGCGGCCCCTGCCGGCCCTCTGGGCGCAGGTCGGTATCGACGCCCAGCGCCGGCTCCGGCGCGGGTGCCGCGAGCAGCAGCCGCAGCTGCTCCGCGACCTGGTGCGCCGCCTGGCTCGCCGCCGCCTCGTCCTGACCCGGATCCGGCTCGTACACGAAGAGCACGTCGGCATCGGACGGGTAGCTCATCTCGTACCCGCCCAGCCGCCCCATACCGATGATTGCCAGCCGAACACCGGTCGGGTTGGCCACCTCGAGGGTGGCGCCGAGGGTGGCATCCACGACATCGGCGAGCGCCGTGCCGACCCGGCCGATGTCGAGCAGGCCGATCAGGTCGGCGCCGGCGATGCGGAACAGCTCACGCCGGCGCAGCGCCCGGATCGCCGCCACCGCCTGCGCCGGCTGGTCATGCCGGATGGCGGCCGCACAGAAGCCGTCGTGCAGCACGGCCGCCTCACGCGGCACCAGTTCCCCGTCGTCGGCGAGCAGGCGCAGCGCCTCCGGGTCGCGGGCCAGCAGGTCGGTGATGTACCGGGACAGGCCGAGCAGTCCGGCCAGGCGCAGCGCGACCGGGCCCTCGTCGCGCAGCAGGCGCAGGTACCAGGGGGTGGCGCCGAGCGACTCGGAGACCTGGCGGTAGGCGAGCAGGCCGCGGTCGGGCTCCGGTGCGTCGGCGAACTCCGACAGCAGCACCGGCAGCAGCTGCCGCTGGATCGCGGCGGTACGGGACACCCCGCTGGTCAGCGCCTGGATGTGGCGCAGCGCGGCGGGCGGGTCGGCGAAGCCGAGCACCTCCAGCCGCCGCCCCGCCGCGTCCGGGGTCAGCCGCAGGTCCTCGGTGGGTACCCGGGCCACCGCCTCCAGCAGCGGCCGGTACAGCAGCTTGGCGTGCAGCCGGCGCACTTGCGCCGCGTACTCCACCCAGGCGGCCCGGAACGCCTGCACCGCGTCCCGGTCCGGGTTGCCCCGGTAGCCGAGTCCCTGGGCCAGCCAGCGCAGCGCCGCCGGCTCGGCCGGCACGGTGTGGGTACGGCGCAGCTTCTGCAGCTGTAGCCGGTGCTCGACCCCGCGCAGGAACTGGTACGCCCGGTCCAGCCGCTCCCCGTCGGCGCGGCCCACGTACCCGCCGGCGACCAGCGCGCGCAGTGCGTCCAGAGTGGAGGGTGAGCGCAGCGACTCGTCCGCCCGCCCGTGTACCAGCTGGAGCAGCTGTACCGCGAACTCGATGTCGCGCAGCCCGCCCGGGCCACGCTTGATCTCTCTGTCCACTTCGGAGCGTGGAACCGCGTCGACGATACGCCGCCGCATCGCCCGGATGTCCTCCACCGCCTCCGGCCGCTGCGCCGCCTGCCACACCAGGGGCTGTACCGCCGCCAGCCACTCCTGGCCCAGCCGGGTATCGCCGGCGGCCGGGCGTGCCTTCAGCAGCGCCTGGAACTCCCAGGTGCGGGCCCACCGCCTGTAGTACGCGCGGTGACTGTCCAGCGTGCGTACCAGCGGGCCGTGGCTGCCCTCCGGCCGCAGGTTGGCGTCGATCGGCCAGGCGACCTGGCCGCAGATCTCCATCAGCCGGGCGGCGACCCGGGTGGCCTCGGCGAGATCCTCCTCCCGCTCGGCGACGAAGATGACGTCCACATCGGACACGTAATTGAGCTCCCGGCCACCGCACTTGCCCATCGCGATGATGGCGAGGCCCAGGGTTGGACCGCCGCCGGCCAGGGCGTAGGCGGCCGCGAGGGTGGCGTCGGCGAGGGTGGAGAGCGCCGCCATGGTCTGCTCCACGTCCAGCGCCCCGGTCAGGTCGCCGGTGGCGATGCGCAGCAGCGCGCGGCGGTACGCCATCCGCAGCCGGCCGACCGTCTCCCCGGCACCACCCACCCCGCCGGCGGAGACCCCGAACCGCAGCGCGTACCCGTCGGGCGCGGCGAGCACCCGCCACTCGCCCCGGTGGGCGACCAGGTGGTCGCCGAGGGCGTCGGAGGCGCCGAGTACCGCCGCCAGCCGCTCCCGCAGCCCGGCATTGGTACGCAGCGCACTGAGCAGCTCGCCCGCTCCCCCGC
>JAFMQQ010001032.1 GCA_017354595.1 Micromonosporaceae bacterium | reverse complement strand
TGGCGGGGTGGCGCGCTGGCCGAGTCGCCCGACTTCGCCGGGGTACTGCGCACCCGGGTTGCCGCCGGCGACGAACTGGTACTGCACGGCTGGACCCACGTCGCCGGTCCGGAGGGTGGGTGGCCCCGGCGGGCTGTGTGCCATGCGATCGCCCGCGGTGCGGCTGAGTTCGGCGCGCTGTCCCGGGAGCAGGCGGCGCAGCGGCTGGCCGACGGGCGGGCCGTACTGCGGCAGCTGGGCCTGACCGTGCACGGGTTCACGCCACCCGGCTGGCTGGCATCGGCGGCGGCGAACCAGGCGCTGCGCGACGCCGGGTTCCGGTACACGACCAGCCACTTCGGCCTGCACGACCTGCGCAGTGGAGAGTTGCACCGGGGCTTCGCCCTCTCCCACCGGCCGGGCGGCTTCGGCGAGCGGCTGGCCGGCGAGATGGTGGAACGGCTCGCCCGCCGCGCCGTCGCCCGGGGCGGTCTGTTGCGGATCGCGCTGCACCCGGACGACCTCACCCGACCCAAGCTGCGCGACATCACGTTGCGCGCGATCGACGCGGCACTCGCGGCGGGCGCCAGCCCGATAACATACGGCGCGCTGGTATCCGACGGGGCGGAGGTCCAGTGAGGATCGCACAGATCGCCAACTTCTACGCGCCGACCTCCGGTGGCCTGCGGATCGCGGTCGAGGAGGCCGGCCGGGGCTACGTGGCCGCCGGTCACGAGCGGGTGTTGATCGTGCCGGGCCCGGCCGGCACCCAGGAGCGGACGGCGGCCGGCTGGCGGGTGGTGGTACCCGGCCCGCGCCTGCCCGGCCTCGGCCACTACCGGGTACTGCGGCGGCGCCGGATCCGGCGGCTGCTCGACGAGTGGCGCCCGGACGTGCTGGAGGTCAGCGACAAGGTGAGCCTGCAATGGCTCGCCCGGTGGGCCCGCCGCCGGCGGGTACGGGTGGTGCTCTTCTCCCACGAGCGGCTGGACGCCATCCTGCGCCCGTGGGCGCCGGCCTGGTTCCCGCTGCGGGCGGCGGCGGACGCGGCCAACCGCCGGCTGGCACGCCTGGCCGATCAGGTCGTGGTCACATCCAGGTTCTCCGCGGCGGAGTTCCTGCGCGCCGGTGCGCCGAACCTGCTACGGGTGCCACTCGGGGTCGACCTCGACACGTTCCGGCCGGCGGCGCCGCCCGAGCCGGCGTTCGCCGAACCCGGGTACGCCGAGCCGGCGGCGCGCGTCCCCGCGGCGGCGGTACCGGGGACCGAATCGACGGTGCGGCTGATCATGGTCAGCCGGCTGTCCCGGGAGAAGCAGCCGGAGCGCGCGATCGAGGCGATCCGGATCCTGCGAGCCCGGGGCGTACCGGCGCGCCTGCTCGTGCTCGGCGACGGGCCGATGCGCAACCGGCTGCGCCGCCGGTCGATCGGCCTGCCGGTCACCTTCCTCGGCCACATCGCCGGACGCCGGGACCTCGCGCAGCTGGTCGCCGGGTGTGACGCGGCGCTGCTGCCCTCGCCGGTGGAGAGCTTCGGCCTGGCCACACTGGAGGCGCTCGCCTGCGGTACCCCAGTGGTGGGCCCGGCCGCGGGTGCGGCCGGGGAGCTGCTTGGCGAGCCC
>JAFMQQ010001031.1 GCA_017354595.1 Micromonosporaceae bacterium | reverse complement strand
GGCCCCATCCGCCCGTACGGGCACCCGCGCAATCTTACACATCAGCCGGCCCGGCAGCACCGCGGTACCGCGATCAGTTCGCCGTCGGGTCCGCCGGGAAGATCGCCACCGCCGCCATCAGGCCACCCTGGCGGCGGAGCACCATCGGCCAAAGATCATCCGGCCGGCTGACGAACGCGTCGCCGGGCAGCGCGTCGAAGACGAACCAGGAGCCACCGGAGATCTCCGACTCCAGCTGCCCCGGCGACCAGCCCGCGTACCCGGCGAAGACCCGTACGCTCACCAGCGCCTGCCGGACCTTCTCCGGGTCGCCGGACAGATCGATGGTGCCGACCGTACCGGAGACGCTGTTGAAGCCGACCAGCCGGGCCACACCGACCCTGGTACGGGCGAGGCAGATCGCCGCCTCCGGCTGCACCGGTCCGCCTTCGAACACCACCGGGGGCTCGCAGGCCAGACCGGCCCACCCCTCCAGCACCTCAGCGACCGGTACCTCGGTCGCCCGGTTGAGTACCACGCCGAGCGCGCCGCCCTCCTCGTGGGCGACGAGCAGTACGACCGTCCGCTCGAAGTTGGGATCGCGCAACGCGGGAGTCGCAACAAGCAGCCGCCCGGTCAGCGGCTCCATCTCGCGTCCCCCAATCGTCGGCTCCGGCTGCATACTCCTCCTCGCACCCGCGCCCGGCCGGTCGGCCACCAGCCGGGATTACCGGTGTCCAGGTCCGGGCAAGCGCGCTCGCTGTCACCCGTCCAATTGCGGGACCGGACTCCTCCCGCTCGCCATGCTGGCACGATAGCTTGCCGTGCGGCTCCCGGTTAGGGTCTGGTTCGTGACTGCACTCGCCGACGTCGCCGTCATCGGTGGCACCGGGCTGTACGCGCTGCTGGATGACGTACGGGAGCATGAAGTCGACACGCCGTACGGGCCACCATCCGACCCGATCACCATCGCCTCCGTCGGCGACCGGCCGGTCGCCTTCCTCCCCCGGCACGGCAAGGACCACCGCTACCCGCCGCACCGGATCCCGTATCGCGCCAACATCTGGGCGCTGCACCAGATCGGCGTACGTCACATTCTGGCACCCTGTGCGGTCGGTGGGCTGCGGGCGGATCTGGGCCCGGGTACCTTCGTCCTGCCCGACCAGCTGATCGATCGCACCAGCGGGCGGGCACAGACCTTCTACGACCAGCGTGCGGTACACGTGAACTTCGCCGACCCGTACTGCCCGGTGGACCGGCGGGTGGTGCTCGACAACGCGGGCGCGCTGGAGATCCGCGACGGGGGCACGATGGTGGTCATCGAGGGGCCGCGCTTCTCCACCCGGGCAGAGTCACGCTGGTACACCGCGGTGGGCGGCACCCTGGTGAACATGACCGGCCTGCCCGAGGCGGTACTCGCCCGCGAACTGGCCGTCTGCTACACGGCCGTCGCGCTCGTCACCGACCTCGATGCCGGAGTGGACGGCGACCACGGGGTGACCCAGGAGGAGGTCTTCCGGGTCTTCGGACAGAACATCGAGCGGCTGCGCAAGTTGCTGGTGGACGTAGTGCCCGAGTTGCCGCGTACCCGCGACTGCCCCTGCGCCCGAGCCCTCGACGAGCTGTGACC
>JAFMQQ010000275.1 GCA_017354595.1 Micromonosporaceae bacterium | reverse complement strand
GAGCCGGCAGCTGGGCGCCGGTGCTGGTCGCGATCTACGGCGCCAGCCTGGTCGGCGCCGGTATCTTCCGGGCCGACCCGGCCGCGGGCTTCCCCGCCGGTACCCCGGAAGTAACGCCCATCAGCTGGCACGGCACGCTGCACCTCGCGGTCGGCTCGGTCGGCTTCGGCTGCCTGATCGCCGCCTGCTTCGTGCTCGCCGCCCGGTTCGCCGCCGAGGGGCAGCGCGGGCTGGCCTGGTTCTCCCGGGTCGCCGGGGTGGTCTTCTTCGCCGGCTTCGCCGGCATCGCCAGCGGCTCGCACGGGCCCACCACGCTCGCCTTTACGGCGGCCATCGTCACCATCTGGGCCTGGCTGTCCACCACATCTGTCCGCTTGTACCGCGCCGCCGGTTCGACCCCCGCCGCCGGCTGAGGACTGAGAGGATCTGATCATGCGTTACCTGACTCTGTTGAAGGGAAACCGGCCGTCCACCCCGCCGCCGCCGGAGCTGATGGAGGCGATCGCCAAGCTCGGCGAGGAGGCGACCAGGTCGGGCGCCCTGCTGGACACGCAGGGACTCTCGCCGAGCAAGCTGGGCGCCAAGGTGAGCCTGTACGGCGGCGAGCTGACCGTCACCGACGGCCCGTTCACCGAGGCGAAGGAGACGATCAGCTACGCCCTCTACGAGGTGGCCAGTAAGGAGGAGGCGGTGGAGTGGGCCAACCGGTTCATGAAGGCGCACCGGGATCTCTGGCCGATCTGGGAGGGGGAGGCGGAGGTCCTGAAGGTCTTCGGCCCGGAGGACTTCCCCCGCTGATCCCGGCTGGCGGGTGCTGCCCGGGCGGCGGGCGCACAACTTCATTGAAGTCGGCCTTATCCGGGCGCTCATAACCACAACTTCAATGAAGTTGTGCCGAGCGGGCGGCGTGCGAGGATCGGTAGCTGTGGCTGCCGATCCTCGCACCGTGCTGGAGCCGCGCCGGGTCGTGGAGGCGGTCTGGCGGATCGAGTCGGCGCGTATCGTCGCCGCGCTGGCCCGGGTGGTACGCGACGTTGGCCTGGCCGAGGAGCTGGCCCAGGACACATTCCTGATCGCGCTGGAACAGTGGCCGGTCGGCGGGGTACCCGAGCATCCGGCCTCCTGGCTGATGGCGACCGCCAAGCACCGGGCCATCGACGCGCTGCGCCGCGGCAGCCGGTACCAGGAGAAGCTGGCCGAGCTGGGGCGCGCCACCCCGATGGCGGAGGAGCCGGATATCGCCGCGCAGCTCGACGACTACGTCGGCGACGACCTGCTGCGCCTGATCTTCACCACCTGCCACCCGGTACTGGCGCCGGAGTCCCGCGCCGCGCTCACCCTGCGCCTGCTCGGCGGTCTGTCCACTGTGGAGATAGCTCGGGCATACCTGGTACCGGAGCCGACGGTGGGCCAGCGGATCACCCGGGCAAAGCGAACTCTGGCCGAGAAGCAGGTCCCGTTCGAGCTGCCACCGCCGGAGCAGGCGGCGCAGCGGCTCGGCTCGGTGCTGGAGGTCATCTACCTCATGTTCAACGAGGGGTACGCGGCGACCGCCGGTGAGGACTGGGTCCGGCCGGCGTTGTGCCGGGAGGCGTTGCGCCTGGGCCGGATCCTGGCCGGCCTGGCGCCCGCCGAGCCGGAGGTGCACGGGCTGGTCGCGCTGATGGAGTTCCAGGCGTCCCGGCTGGCCGCCCGCCTCGACCCGACCGGAGCGCCGATCCTGTTGCAGGACCAGGATCGTAGGCGTTGGGACCGGCTGCTGATCCGGCGTGGCCTGGCCGCGCTTTCCCGGACCGAAGGCACGTTCGGGCCCTATGCGCTGCAGGCGGCCATCGCCGGCTGCCATGCCACGGCGGCGACCAGTGAGGAGACCGACTGGGCGCGGATCGCCGCGCTCTATGCGGTGCTGGCGCAGGTGTCGCCCTCGCCGATCGTGGAACTGAACCGGGCGGTGGCGGTGGGCCACGCGGACGGGCCGGCGGCGGGTCTGTCGATTGTGGACGGACTGGAACTACCCGACTACCCCTTGGTACCGGCGGTCCGCGGCGACCTGCTGGCCCGGCTGGGCCGGGACGCCGAGGCACGGGGCGAGTTCGAGCGGGCCGCGGCGATGACCCGCAATGCACGCGAACGTAGCCTGTTCCAGGCTCGGGCGAAGGAGCTGGCGTGAGGTGGGTGGTGGTCGGCGCCGGCGCGGTGGGTGGGGTGGTCGGCGCGCGCCTCGCCGCGGCCGGTCGCGAGGTGGTACTGGTCGCCCGGGGCGAGCACCTGGCGGCGATCCGGCGCGACGGGTTGCGGCTGCGTACGCCCGAGGGCGAGTCGGGGCTCCGTGTCCCGGCGGTCGGTTCGGTGTCCGAAGTGGACTGGCGGCCGGGCGACGTGGCGCTGCTCGCGGTCAAGAGCATGGACACCGCCGCGGTGCTCGCCGAGCTGGCGGCGTACGCCGACCCGGAGACCACCGTGGCGTGCCTGCAGAACGCGGTGGCGAACGAACCGGCCGCGCTGCGGTACTTCGCCCGCGTGTACGGGATCTGCGTGATGCTGCCCGCCAGCCATCTGGAGCCGGGCGTGGTGGTGCAGAATTGCGCGCCGGTACCGGGGATCCTCGACCTGGGCCGCTATCCGTCCGGTGTGGACAGTCGTGGCGAACAGCTCGCCGCGGACCTGCGCCGGGCCGGCTTCGAGTCCCAGCCCCGCCCGGACATCATCCGGTGGAAGTACAACAAGCTGCTGATGAACCTGGGCAACGCGGTGGAGGCGCTGTGCGGCCGGGTGGAGGGTGTCGATGACGCGGCGCGGCTGCTGCGGGCCGAGGGGGAGTCGGTGCTGGAGGCGGCCGGGATCGCCTACGTGTCGCAGGCCGAGGACCGGACCCGGCGCGGCGACCTGTTGCAGCTGCGGCCGGTGGCGGGCGTACCGCGGGCCGGCGGATCCACCTGGCAGAGCCTGGCCCGGGGTACCGGCAGCGTGGAGGCGGACTATCTCAACGGCGAGATCGTGTGGCTGGCCCGGCTGCACGGGGTACCGGCGCCCGGCAACGAACTGGTGCGGCGCCTGGTGCTCCGGTACGCCCGCGAGCAGCGGCCGCCCGGCTCGATGGCCGTCGCGCAGCTGCTGGCCGCGCTGCGTATGGCCGGGTTGCGCGTCAACGCGTAACGTCGGCCGTATGCACTACGAGTACCTCACCGGCGAACAGGTCGAACACTTCCTGGCGCACGGGTACGTGGTCATCAAGGGATGTTTCACCACCGAGGCTGCCCGGCAATGGCTGCAGGACGCCTGGGTCCGCTTCGGCTACGACCCCGCCGCCCCGCAGACCTGGGCCGAGAAACGGATCCACCTCTCCTCACGCTCCTATGTGGACGCTCGCGAGTTCGCGCCGAACGCCTGGCTGGCGGCCCGGGACCTGCTCGGTGGCGAAGACCGGATGGCGTTGCCCTGGCTGTGGAGCGACGGTTTCATCGCCAACCTGGGCGTCGGTGACGACCGGCCGTGGCAGCCGCCGTCGGCGGCGGTACCCGGCTGGCACAAGGACGGCGACTTCTTCCGTCACTTCCTGGACTCGCCGGAGCAGGGACTGCTCACTCTGGTGCTGTGGACGCAGATGCGGCACCAGGGCGGCGGTACGTTCGTCGCCGCCGACTCGGTGCCGGTGGTCGCCCGGTTCCTGGCCGAACACCCGGAAGGCGTGCTGCCGGATGGTTTCGACACTGCCCGGTTGATCGGGGAGTGCAACGAGTTCGTGGAGATGACCGGCGAGCCGGGCGACGTGGTGCTACTGCACCCGTACATGCTGCACGCGACGTCGCAGAATGTGCTGGGACTCGGCCGGATCATCACCAACCCGCCGATCGCGCTGCGCGAACCGATGAACTTCAACCGGCCGGAGGCAGCCGACTTCTCCCCGGTCGAGCTGGCGGTGCTGCGCGGGCTGGGTGTGGACCGGTTGGACTTCCGGCCGGCGGCGCCGCGCGAGGCGGTGGTACCGCGGCGGGTGCTGGCGCAGCAGGCCCGAGCGGCGGCGGAGGAGCAGCGACTGGCCGCGGCCCGGGGTACCGATCCGGCCTGAAGGATGGACGTGGCGGAGGTCAAGGGGCGGCTGGTCCGGGTACCGGTTCGGCCCGGTGGCCCGGCTCCACAGTGGAGGGGAGCCGGGCCGTCACACCGGGGGCTGCGGTGCGACCCTGGTTACGGTCCGACCCTGGATCCGTCGGTGTCCAGGTAGTTTCCGGTCCAGGTGATTCCCGCGTGGTTGCACGCGTCGGTCAATCCGTACTCCGCGCTGTAGGCAGAACCCGACTTCGCCGGTGCGAACCGGTTGTCCCGTACCACGAAGCCGGTACCCTGCTCGGGGCAGTAGAACGTGTAGGCGCCACCGCCCAGGAAGTTCTGTTCGACCAGCCAGTCGTTGTTCAGCGTCGGGTTGGTGATGATGGCCGAAGTCACCGGGTTGGTTTCGAGTAGCGTGTTGTGGCGGATCACGACGTTGTTTCCGTCCTGCGACTGGATCCCGTCGCCGTGCGCCGAGGAGGTACCCTCGCGGGCCGAAATCACCGAGTCGGTGATCGACGAGTTGTTGTTGATCTCAAGCCCGTTCTCACAGTCGTGGACGTAGACCGCGGTCGCGGCGAAGTCGGGCCCGGCGATACCGGTACCGCGGCCGTCCACACAGGTGATCTCGACGTGGTCGATGGTGGTGGTACCGCTGGCCGAGTATGTACTCACGCCGTAGGCGCACGGGCCGACGATGCGTGTGTTGCGGATGGTCACGTTCGCGGCGCGTACGTCGACACAGCCGTGGATCTCCTCGCCCTGGATCACCGCGCCGTTGGTAGCGATGGTGGTTCCGCCGTTGACGACGGTCAGCGCTTTCCCGGCCGGTACCCCGGTAGTGGCCGTGGTCGGGTAGCCGCAGCGGCCCGGGTCGGTGGCGCAGCCGTGTGCGGACGGTACCGGACTGACCGGCGGTGAACCCGACGGCGAGGGCGCGGTGCCGGTCGGCGATGGCGTGGGCGAGGGACCCGGCGAACTCGGGCTGGGCGACGGCGTCGGGACACCGCCGATGGTGAAGCTCCGTCGCGGGTACAG
>JAFMQQ010001030.1 GCA_017354595.1 Micromonosporaceae bacterium | reverse complement strand
ATGTACCCAGCCCGGCCGACCCGCCGTCCGGCTGCCGGTTCCGTACCCGGTGCTGGAAGGCGCAGGAGATCTGCGCCAAGGAGGAGCCACCGCTGGTGGAGCGGCCGGGTTCGGACCACCCGAGCGCTTGCCACTTCGCCGAGAAGCGGGAGATCGTGCAGACCCACGAGGCCGGGCAGATTCCCCGTCCTTCCCTGCCGGCCGACCCGCTGGTCGGCTAGCGCTAGCCGGGTCGGGCTGGAGGTCAGCCGGCCGGGCGGTTCAGCAGGGCCACGGCGATGGCGTGTACCGCGTCCAGGTCGGCCGCATCCGCCAGGGTGCAGCGGCCGCCGGTCACCGTGTACCACTCGTCGGCGTCCTTGTACTGCACGCGCAGCGTCACCTCGAGCCGGTCGAGTTCGGAGCGCAGGGTCAGCGGGCCGGTCACCACGCCCACCTCGTCGGTCATCACACCGCCCGGGCCGGGGGTGATGTCGGCGCAGCGCTGCCGGGCGCCGCTCCCATCTCTGGTCACCCGCAGGTCTCCAACATCTCGCGCAGCGCGGTCTTCTCGGCCGAGGTGACGGTCAGCCGCCAGTACGCCTTCACGGTCACCCAGTCGGTGGCGTACGTACACCAGAAGGAGCGCAGCGGCGGCCGCCACTGCGCCGGATCCTGGTCGCCCTTGGCCCGGTTGTCGGACAGGTCGACCGCGAGCAGCTGCGGCCGGGTCAGGTCGTTGGCGAAGCTCTCCCGCTGCCCCGCGGTCCAGTTCTTCGCACCGGAGGCCCAGGCGTTGGCGAGCGGTACCACGTGGTCGATGTCGAGCTTCAGCGGGTCGGTGTAGGTCCGGCCGTTGTACGGGCTGCGCCAGGTGCCACTGGTGACCTTGCAGCCGGCGCCGGTACGCACCGCCTGGCCGTCGCGCTTGAGTACCACCTCGCGGGTGTTGCACCCGTTGCCCTGCTCGGCCCAGATGTGGAACTTGTCGCGGCTGTACCCGGCCATCGGCAGGTGGTCGGCGACGGTCAGACTGTCCAGATCGGACGATGTAGCGGCGCCGGCGGTCGCACCGGCACCCGGGCCGGTCGCACCGGGAGCCTGGTCAGGTGTGAGGCTGGCCGGGTCGCAAGCGGCGCCGGTGGCGAGGGCGGCGGCCAGGGCAAGCGTTGTCGCAAGTAGTCGCACGCCTCTATCTTCGGGGAGCGTGCCGAGGTTCGCACCTCGGCACACTCCAGGCGCTCAGGTCCGGTTGACCGCGCTGGCGACCGCGTGCAGCGACGCGGTCACGATGTTCGCGTCCACCCCGACCCCCCAGCGCGTCTGACCGTCCACATTGCACTCGACGTACGCGGCCGCCTGCGCGTCGCCACCGGCCGAGAGCGCGTGCTCAGCATAGTCGAGTACCCGTACCGAAATGTCCACATCGGAGAGTGCGTGGACGAACGCGTCGATGGGCCCATTGCCCACCCCGGTCAGCTCGTGCGGCCGACCGTCCACAGTGCCGACCGCGCTCAGCTCCACCTTTCCCTCCACAGTGGAGGCCGAGTACCGGCTGATGTCGACGCGCGGCTGTGCCGGGCGCAGGTACGTGCTGGCGAAGATCTCCCACATCTGCTCCGGGGTGACCTC
>JAFMQQ010001029.1 GCA_017354595.1 Micromonosporaceae bacterium | reverse complement strand
GCCACGCTCAACTACGCCGAGCACGTGCTGCGCGCGCCGGGCCTGTCCGGCGACGACCCGGCCGTGCTCGGGTACTCGCAGTCCCGGCGGCCGGTGACGCTCTCCGTCGGGCAGCTGCGCGAGCAGGTGCGGCGGGTACGCGCGGGGCTGCGCCGGCTCGGCGTACAGCGCGGCGACCGGGTGGCGGCGTACGCCCCCAACATCCCCGAGACCATGGTGCTGATGCTCGCCACGGCGAGCCTCGGCGCGATCTTCACCTCGTGCGCGCCGGAGTTCGGCACCCGCAGTGTCACCGACCGGTGGCGGCAGGTCCGGCCCTCGGTGCTGGTAGCGATCGACGGGTACCGGTACGGCAGCAAGGCGATCGACCGGCGGGCGGAGGTAGCCGAGATCCGGGCAGCGCTCCCGTCCGTGGTACACCTCATTGGACTGTCCTATCTGGACGGTGAGCGGGAATGGCCGGAAGCGCTGGCCTGGGACGGCCTCGCCGCACCGACCGACGAGCCACTGGAGTTCGAACCGGTCGCCTTCGACCACCCGCTCTACATCCTGTACTCATCCGGCACCACCGGGCTGCCCAAGCCGATCGTGCACGGGCACGGCGGCATCCTGCTGGAGCACCTGAAAATGCTGGCGCTGCACCAGGATCTGGGCCCCGGGGACAGGTTCTTCTGGTTCACCACCACCGGCTGGATGATGTGGAACTACCTGGTCTCCGGGCCGGCGGTCGGCGCCGCGGTGGTGCTCTTCGACGGCGACCCGGGCTGGCCAGATCTGGGTGCGTTGTGGCGGCTGGCCGAACAGGCGGGAATCACCTACTTCGGTACCTCCGCCCCGTTCCTGCTCGCCTGCCGCCGGGCCGGCATTGTGCCCCGGGACATCGCCGACCTGGCCGCGTTGCGCGGGGTCGGCTCGACCGGCGCGCCGTTGCCGGCGGAGGGTTTCCGCTGGGTGTATGAGAACGTCGGCGACCTGCTGCTCGCATCGCTCTCCGGCGGTACCGACCTGTGCACCGGGTTCCTCGGCGGTTGCCCGTTGGTGCCGGTCTACCAGGGGGAAATCTCCTGCCGGGCGCTGGGCGCCTCGGTCCAGGCGTACGACCCGGCCGGCCGGCCGCTGCTCGGTGAGCAGGGGGAGCTGGTGATCACCAAGCCGATGCCATCGATGCCGGTCGGTTTCTGGGGAGACGACTCGGGCGCGCGCTACCGGGCTGCCTACTTCGAGGCGTACCCGGGGGTGTGGCGCCACGGCGACTGGCTCACCATCACCGAGCGCGGCACCTGCGTCATCACCGGCCGGTCGGACGCCACCCTCAACCGGGGCGGGGTGCGGCTGGGTACCGCCGAGCTGTACTCGGTGGTCGAGGAGCTGCCGGAGGTGCTCGACTCGCTGGCGGTACACCTCGAGGATCCCTCGGGCGGTCCGGGCGAGCTGCTGCTGTTCCTGGTGCTCGCCGAGGGGCAGGTGCTGGATGAGGCGCTCCGGGCGCAGCTCGCCGGCCGGCTGCGTACCGCCCTCTCACCCCGGCATGTACCCGACGAGATCCACCAGGTGCGCGGGGTGCCCCGTACCCTCTCGGCGAAGAAGCTCGAGGTACCGGTGAAGAAGATCCT
>JAFMQQ010001028.1 GCA_017354595.1 Micromonosporaceae bacterium | reverse complement strand
TTCGACGGGCTGCGGGCCGCCGGTCGCCGGGTGCGCCGGCCCGAGCTGACCCTGGCGCTGGAGGACCACGCGGTGCCGACCACCCACATTGGACTCCCGATCGCCGACCCGATGGCCCGCACGCTGGTCGAGGCGCTGCGCCGCAACTGCGCCGAGTTCGGCATCCGGCTGCATTCGCTCGGCGACCCGGAGCAGGGCATCGTGCATGTCGTCGCCCCGCAGCTCGGCCTCGCGCAGCCGGGCATGACGATCGTCTGCGGCGATTCGCACACCTCCACCCACGGCGCGTTCGGGGCGCTCGCCTTCGGGATCGGCACCAGCGAGGTCGAGCACGTACTGGCCACGCAGGCCTTGCCGCAGCGGATGCCGCGGATGATGGCGGTACGGGTCGACGGGGTGCTACCGGCCGACGCGTCGGCCAAGGACCTCATCCTCGCGATCATCGCCCGGGTCGGTGCGGGCGGCGGTACCGGCCATTTCGTGGAGTACCAGGGCAGCGCGGTACGGGCGCTGTCGATGGAGTCCCGGATGACCTTGTGCAACATGTCGATCGAGTTCGGTGCCCGGGCCGGGCTGGTCGCGCCGGACGACACGACCTTCGCCTACCTCGAGGACCGGCCGCACGCCCCGCGCGGGGCGGCATGGGAGCGCGCGCTCGACCACTGGCGCACGCTACACAGCGCCGAGGACGCGGTCTTCGATCTGGTGGTCAGCATCGACGGTGGCACGATCCGGCCGTACGTCACCTGGGGCACCACGCCGGCCCAGGCCGTACCGATCTCGGCGGCGGTACCCGACCCGATGGCGTTCGCCGACCCGCTCGCCCGCTCCGCGGCCGAGCGGGCACTCTCCTATATGGACTTGACGCCGGGCACACCCATGCGGGAGATCGCCGTAGACACCGTGTTCCTCGGCTCGTGCACCAATGGGCGCATCGAAGACCTGCGCGCCGCGGCGGCGGTACTGCGCGGGCGGCGGGTCGCCGACGGTGTCACGATGCTGGTGGTACCCGGCTCCATGCGGGTCCGGGCCCAGGCCGAGTCGGAGGGCCTCGACCAGATCTTCGCCCGGGCCGGGGCGCAGTGGCGGGCCGCCGGCTGCTCGATGTGCATAGGCCTGAACCCGGACCGGATGGCGGCGGGCAGCCGCAGCGCCTCGACTTCCAACCGCAACTTCGAGGGCAGGCAAGGACCGGGCGCCCGTACCCACCTGGTCTCTCCCTCGGTCGCGGCGGCGACCGCGGTGACCGGCCGGCTGACCGCCCCGAACGACCTCGCCTAGCCGGTTCGCTGCGGCGGTCACCGGATACCGCTGCGGGTCCCGCTGAGCCGCGCCGCCTTTCGGCGTCCCGGCGTACGGCGGCCGACTGATCGCCGGTACCGGTCCACCGTCCCGGGTTGGATACCACCACCCGGGCTACCCGCCCGGCCAGCAGCCTCGCAATCGCGTCGCTGTTACCGCTGGCCTCCAACGCCACCTGGTCGTCGGGCTGCAGCTGCCGCGCGGCCCAGTCCCGCAGCGCTTTCGGCCGGCAGTCCACCCGTCCCGCATCGGTCAACTGTCCATTGTCGAGGATTGCGACCTGCGCGAAGTCGCGATGCATATCCAGCCCC
>JAFMQQ010001027.1 GCA_017354595.1 Micromonosporaceae bacterium | reverse complement strand
GCCAGACCAGGTTGGCCGGGGGTACCGCCGCGTCGATCCGGGCGATCAGGCCCGGCGGTACCTGGAAGAGAGTGGGCTCGATCCGCACCGAGATGCCGTCCAGGCCGATCAGCTGGCGACCGCCGTCCGGCCAGGCCATCGCGATCGCGCACTCGGCGTAGTGCACCGTGACCGCGTGGCTGGCGTCCACGACGCTGACCCCGTCGGTACCGACGATGAGCGCGACCTTGTCACTCTGCCGGGACGGGTACCGCTCTCCCATCAGCACGCTCGTCGAGTAGGTCGGGGCGGGCGCGTAGCCAGCCCACTCGGCGTTGCACCCCGCCGGTACCAGCAGCAGCGCGGAGCCGGTCGCCTCCACCGCCACCGCCTGCACGTCCTCGACGGTGAGGCTGCGTACTTCGTCGAGGACGGCCTCGGCGGTCAGGTTGGGTTGCCCGGTCAGCACATCCATGGCGGCCACCGGTAGCCGCGCCGCGTCCCGGCCCTCGTGGCGTACCGACTCCTCCACCTTGGTCCGCACGCTGTCCAGGTCGGCTTGTTCGATCCGCCCGACCCGGAGCTTGGCCAGCACATCGAGGAACCCGCCGAGCACCGCGTCCTGCTCGTCGGGGAGCGCGTCGGCCAGCGCGGTGATGGTGGCGAAGTCGTCGCCGCGCGGCTCGTAGGAGGTACTGGCCACGTACGAGTAGCCGCCCTCCTGGCGCAGGCTGCGGTACATCTCCCGCTCCAGTACGGCGGCGAAGACCGAGGCGGCGGTACGCCGGCGGACCAGCGCGTCGAACACCACCCCGTTGGCGCGTGCGTTGAAGTACGCCGGCGTGCTGGGCAGCGCGGAGACGGGCTTCGGCACCGGCCGGCGGGTGCCTTCGGGAAGGTGCAGCCGCAACCCGCTGGGCACCTGGTCGGAGGTGATCCAGACGATCGCGTTCTGCCGGGTGAACCAGGTGGCGGCCCACTGCCGGATGTCCTCGGCGCGCAGCCGGGGCAGCCCCAGCTCCTCGTAGCTGACCAGGCCGTAGCCCTGGGCGCCGTACCGCCACAGCGGCATCGAGTCGCCGACACCGGCCTTGCGGCCGGCGGCCTCGGTGCGCAGGATTCCCTTCTCCGTCTCCAGCCGGTCGACCGGCAGGTTGCGCAGCGCGTCGCACACCCCGCTCAGGTATCCGACCACGTCCTCCTCGGAGCCCTGCAGGTAGAAGTTGGTGACGACCGACCCGGTCGCGCCGTTGTAGTGGTAGTCGCTCAGCCCGTGGTGGAACAGCGCAAGGTGTTCGAGCAGGTGGGTGATTCCGGCCGTGGCGAGAGTCTCGTCGGCCCGCCCCACCCGGAAGGTGAGGCCGGCCACCAGCGGGCCGGTCTTCGACGCCATCAGGGTCTGTACCCCGTCGACCTCCGTCTCCCGGATCATTGGCGGAACTTCTTCTTCAACGCGTGGGTGCGGTAGGCAACGAACATGGTCGAATCGTTGCCGAGGTAGCTCCACGGCTGTTTGTCGGCGAGGTTTCCACCGTGAAGCAGCGCGTCGAAGTGCGGCGCCGCGGCGGGGTAGTTCTCGGCCAGGCTGAAGGCCATGGCGAACGCGCTGTGGGCGCGGACCCAGCCGGCGGCCG
>JAFMQQ010001026.1 GCA_017354595.1 Micromonosporaceae bacterium | reverse complement strand
TGGGTCGAGGGGCTGCACGATGCCGCGCTGGTCGAGCGGATCTGGGGCGACGACCTGCGTGGCGTGGGCGTGGTGGTGGAGCCGCTGTCCGGGATCGATGAGCTCGCCGGCGCGGTACGCGACTTCGGCCCCGGGCCGGGGCGGCGGCTCGGGGTACTGGTGGACCACCTGGTCGCCGGCTCCAAGGAGAGCCGGATCGTGGCCACGGTCACCTCACCGCACGTCCTGGTCGCCGGGCACCCGTACGTGGACATCTGGCAGGCGGTACGACCGGCGCGGCTGGGTATCCCGGCCTGGCCACGGGTCGCGCCGGGCCGGCCGTGGAAACAAGGCGTATGCGCCGCACTGGGTGTCGGCGACCCGGCGGCGATGTGGCGGAAGATCCTTTCCACGGTGCGCGACTACCACGATCTCGAGACGCCACTGATCAACTCGATGGAGCGGTTGATAGATTTCGTCACCGCCATTGACTGAGCCAAGGCACACCAGGAGCCGTCCACCGTCCACCGTCCACAACGGACGGACCGGCCGGCATGACGACGGTGCCCGCTCATCCCTAGATCGCAGCCACGCCCGGACGGTGCCGGCAGGTCCGTGAAAACGATCAAGGCCATCGAACCAGGGCACTACTCCGTCCGTCCTCCTTACCATGAGACATTTACATAGTGCGATCACTGTGGCCGCCGCGGCGGCCACGGCGATCCTGCTGGCAGCAACGGCCGCCGATGCGGCTACCGGGCTGTCGATCGTGTCCAGCCCCAATCCGGCTGGATCGGACTTCAACGAACTCGACGGCGCGGTCGCGACCACGCCGTCCAACGCGTGGGCCGTCGGCTTCACCCGCGGCTCGGGTGCACTGGCGTTCGAGCCGCTGGCCGAACGCTGGGACGGCTCGGCCTGGCGGATCACGGCCACCGCGCCGGTGACCGCCGACGACAACCGACTGCACGCGGTCACCATGATCAGTGCGAGCGACGGCTGGGCGGTTGGCGAGTCCAGCACGTTCACCTCCACCGGAGCGGTGACCAGCGGCCTGATCGAACACTGGAACGGCGCCGCCTGGGCCACGGCGACCTCCCCCTCGGGTGAGCCGGCGGGCACCCGGCTGCTGGCGGTCTCGGCCTTCTCCACCTCCGACGTGTGGGCGGTGGGCGCCACCGCGTCCCAGCCCGTCATCGAGCACTGGAACGGCACCGCCTGGAGCGTCATCGCCGGCGCCACCAGTTCCGCCGGCACCGCACGGCTGCTCGGCGTCAAGGCGGTCGGCCCGGGCAACGTCTGGGCCGTCGGCTCGAACGGCGCACGCCACCCGATCCCGTTTATCGAGCACTGGACCGGCAGCACCTGGACCGCGGTCCCGCAGCCGGTCAGCGGCTTCGACAGCATCCTGTCCTCGATATCCGGTACCGGCCGCGACGACCTGTGGGCGGTCGGGCAGCAGAACCTGAACCAGACCGTCACCGAGCACTGGGACGGCCTGGCCTGGACCCTGGTACCCAGCCCGACGATCACCGCCAACAACGCGCAGGATGTGCTGACCGGCGTGGTATCCCTCAGTTCGACCGACGTGTGGGCCGTCGGCCACACCCTGTCGAACTTCAGCATCAACACAAC
>JAFMQQ010001025.1 GCA_017354595.1 Micromonosporaceae bacterium | reverse complement strand
TCCGGCTGGGCCGGATACCTGCTGGCCTTTGTCGCCATGGCTTTCGCCAGCATGAATGTCGCCGGCGGCTACCTGGTGACCGACCGGATGCTGCAGATGTTCAAGGCGCGCCCGGCGGTCGATGCGGGTCAGAAGGAGCTCCAGAAATGAGCGCGTTCTCCGCCGTGGTGCATCTCATCTATCTGGGTACCGCCGCCAGCTTCGTGCTCGGCCTGCACCTGATGAATTCGCCGGCGACCGCGCGGCGCGGCAACCAACTCTCTGCCGGTGGCATGGCGGTGGCGGTCGCGACCACGGTGGTGGTTCTCATCCACGACGGCGCGATCGGCGTCGGTGGCTGGCTGGTGCTGGTCGCCGGTGGCGCGCTGGGTACCGCGCTGGGTGCCTACGCCGCGCGCAGCGTGGCGATGACCGCGATGCCACAGCTGGTCAGCCTCTTCAACGCGGTCGGTGGCGGCGCCGCGGCGCTGCTGGCCATCAACGATCTGGTACGCGACGGGGTGGCCACCCGTACCACCGCGGTGACCGGCGCGCTGGACATTCTCATCGGCGGCATCACCTTCTCCGGTTCGCTGATCGCCGCTGGCAAGCTGCAGGGCGTGATCACCTCGGCGCCGGTGGTCTTTCCCGGTGCCCGGGTGCTGAACGCGGTGCTCGCGGCCGGCCTGTTCGGTGGCGCCGGCTGGCTGATCGCGGCCCCGGACCAGACGGCACCACTGGTGCTTCTGGTGCTGGCTTCGCTCGCCTTCGGCATCACCATGGTGCTGCCCATCGGCGGCGCGGACATGCCGGTGGTGATTTCGCTGTTGAACGCGTTCACCGGTACCGCGGTGGCGATGGCCGGCTTCGTGCTCGGCAACGTGGTGCTCATCATCGCGGGCGCGCTGGTCGGTGCCTCGGGTGGCATCCTCACCAAGCTGATGGCGGACGCCATGAACCGGTCGATCCCGAACATCATCATCGGTGGCTTCGGTACCGGCGACAGCGCCCCGGCGATCGGGGCGGGCGCCGGGGCGACGGTCCGCTCGGTCTCCGTCGACGATGTGGCGATCCAGCTGGCGTACGCGAGCAAGGTGATCATCGTTCCGGGGTACGGCCTGGCGGCGGCACAGGCGCAGCACGAGGTGGCGGAGCTCGCCGACATGCTGTCCCGGCGCGGGGTCGACGTGGAGTACGCCATCCACCCGGTCGCCGGCCGGATGCCCGGGCACATGAACGTACTGCTGGCCGAGGCGAACGTGCCGTACCCGCTGCTGAAGGAGATGGACGAGGTCAACCCGGAGTTCGCGCGGACCGACGTGGCGCTGGTGATCGGTGCGAACGATGTGACCAACCCGGCGGCACGCCGGCCGGGCAACGCGATCTCGGGCATGCCGATCCTGGATGTGGACCAGGCGAAGAGCATCATCGTGATCAAGCGGTCGATGGGGCACGGGTACGCGGGCATCGACAACGAGCTGTACACCAACCCGCACACCGGGATGCTCTTCGCGGACGCGAAGAAGGGCCTGGCGCAGCTGACCAGCGCGGTCAAGACCCTGGTCGGTTAGCCGGCGGCGGCGCGTTGCCCGAACCACGCACGTCGACACCGCTGGACGGTGGCAGGGTGCATTG
>JAFMQQ010001024.1 GCA_017354595.1 Micromonosporaceae bacterium | reverse complement strand
GGATGGTGGATGCGCTGAACGCGATCGGCCGCTACGACGAGGCGGTGCGCATGTTCGAGCGGCTGCTGGAGCTGCGCAACGACGTCGGTCTGCTCAGCGAACAATGGGATCCGGTGAACAAGCGCCAGCTGGGCAATACACCACAGGCGTTCAGCCACTTCCCGCTCGTGGTCAGCGGTCTGCAGCTCTCGCAGCGCCGGGCGCATCGCAGCGATACGCCGCCCCGCTGAGCCGGGCCCGGTAGTCGGCCGGGCGCCGGCCCGGATCCTCCGCCAGCCAGGCGAGCATTTCGTTGTACGCCACCAGTTCCGGATCGTCCTCAGTGGACGGTGCCGGTGCCACCGGCCGGGGTGGCAGCTGGATGGTCCCCGGCCCGGCCTCGGTCAGCGGCCGGCACACCGGCTCGCGTACCGGCTCGGCAGGGGGTGGGGCGCCACGCAGCACCGTCTGCACCTCCCGGTACCACATGAAGATCACGAAGAGGGCGAAGACCGGCCACTCCACGGCGTACCCGTAGCTGAGGGTGTTTCCGCCCGTGGCCCGGCCGATCTGCCACCAGCCCAGCGCCAGGCACCCGGCGACCAGGATGAGCATCGCCAGGTGCCGGACCAGCAGGCGTGGAGCCAGGTACCGCCGCACCCACCCAGCCTAACCGCCCGGCTTGCGCCGGTGGTCCGGCCCGGGTAACGTACAACCACATGGTTGTACGTGGACTCCCGAGCCTCGCTGACGCGGAGGTCGACCGGATCTTCCACGCCCTGGCGGACACCACCCGGCGCGACATTCTCGACCGGGTGATCCGTGGGGAGCAGTCGGTCTCGTCGCTCGCGCGGGAGTACCCGATGAGCTTCGCGGCCGTACAGAAGCATGTCGCCGTCCTGCAACGCGCCGCCCTGATCAGCAAGCAACGGCGCGGGAAGGAGCAGATCGTGCATGCCGAGGTGGGCGCGCTGCGCCGAGCGGCCGAACTGCTCGACCGGTACGAGCAACTGTGGCGCCACCACGCCGCCGCAATCGAACAGCTCCTGGCCGAGGACCGGAGCCCGGCCGGGAAGAAGGAAGGGAAAGCACCATGACCGTGATGAGCGTGCAGAAGGATCCCGAGGCGTTGACGATGACGTTCGTGGCGCAGTTCGATGCCACCGCGGAACGGTTGTGGCGGGTGCTGGAGGACCCGCGCCAGCTGGAGCGGTGGTGGGGACCGCCCGGCTGGCCGGCAACCTTCGACCTGCATGAGTTCAAGGTCGGCGGGGACTCCCGCTACTACATGACCGCGCCGGACGGCAACAAGGCACGCGGCTGGTGGAAATTCACCGCTATCGAAGCACCGGAGCGGCTGGAGTTCGACAGCGGCTTCGCCGGCGACAACGGCGAGCCCCTCGACGTCGAGGATGCCATGCACATGGTCATTACGATCGAGCCCGCCGGCGACCGTACGCAGATGACGGTTCTCACCAGATTCGCCAGCCTGGCCCAGATGGAGCGCAACGTGAGCATGCACTTTGCCGATGGCATGCGGATGGCACTGGGGCAGATCGACGATCTGCTCGCGGGAGCGGCACCCTGACCATCCACAGTGGAGGTTATAGTGGTCGGGCCGGTGGGCGGGTACCCGC
>JAFMQQ010001023.1 GCA_017354595.1 Micromonosporaceae bacterium | reverse complement strand
GCGGTACAGGTGCGTGCCGACCGGCTCGGCGCGGTCAGCCGCTACGTGGCCGACCACTACTCGCGGCCGGCATTGATCCCGCCGATGGCCCAGCTGAGCACGGGGCGTACCCCGGAACACCCGGTCATCACCGCGGCGGCCCGGGACGCGGCCGGCGGGATCGGCCTTCAATGGCGCGCCACCGCGCAGGGCGTACCGTTCGCGGAGGTCACTTCGTACACGGTGTACCGGGTCGAGGCCGGCGCCGGTGCCGCGGGCTGCAACGCCGCGGACGCGCAGAACCTGGTTGCCACGCTCCGCTCGACCGGCCCCGGCACCCAGCGGTACCACGACGCCGGCGCGCAGCCGGATCGGGCGTACACCTACTACGTGACCGCGCTGGACCGGGTGTGGAACGAGAGCCTGCCGAGCCCGGGAGCGGTGGTCGCATGACCCGCCGCCGCGCCAGCCAGGACGACCCGAATACGTCCCCGTTGGCAAAGATTAACCGGCGAGTCCGCCCTTCAACCGCATTGGTACATCTACCCCGACGATTGTCCTTGATCATGAAGCGAAACATCCTGGCGGCCGGGACCGCATCCCTGATGGCCGCGACCGCAGCGGTGTCGGTCGTCCTGATCACCCGAGCACCCGCCGCGGAGGCGGCGCCGGGCGTGCCCTCACCGATCAAGCACGTCATCGAGGTCATGCTCGAGAACCACACCTTCGACAACCTCTTCGGCAACTTCCCCGGCGCGGACGGCATCCCCGCGGGTACCACCATGCTCAACCCGGGTGCGTCCTCCAGTTCGGCACCGGACGTGCACCCGGTGTACGCCACCCCGAACGAAGGCGACGTGATGAGCGCGCTGACCAACGGCCGGGGCCAGTTGCAGATGGCGATGGACTACACCCCTGACAAGGGGTACCTGATGGACCATTTCACTCTGCTGCCGTCGGACAGCATGGCCTCCATCACCGAGTTCGGCCCGCAGTTCATCCCGAACCAGCAGTACCTCGCCCAGAACTACGAACTGGCCGACCACAACTTCCAGCCGCTGATCGCGCCCACCCAGCCGAACGTGATGACCGCGCTGAACGGCACCTCACACGGCTGGTACTACAACAACCTCAACCCCAACGACACCCAGCCGTGGAACTCCATCTTCGACCAGATGACCGCGGTCGGGCGGCCGTGGAAGATCTACTACGGGCTGCCCCGGGAGCACCTGAACGGCACCATCTGGGAGAAGATCGTCCCCGCCGACCACCTGCAGGACATCACCACCGGCGACCAGTTCATCAGCGACCTCGCCGGCGGCAGCCTGCCTGACTTCTCCTTTGTCCGGCCGGGGTACGGCTTCAGCGGCGAGGCGGAGGAGGACCTCGGCAACCCGGATGCCTGGATCGGGCAACTGGTCAACGCGGTGGCGCACAGCGGGTACTGGGACTCGACGGCGATCTTCGTCAGCTACGACGAGGGCGGCGGTTTCTGGGACCACCTCGCACCCACGGCGGAGAGCGGGTACGGGACGCGCACCCCGCTGACCATCGTCAGCCCGTACGCCCGCCCGGGCGTGTACCACAAGGAGACCACGAACGTATCCATCCTTGCCTTCATGCAGAAGCTGTGGGGGC
>JAFMQQ010000274.1 GCA_017354595.1 Micromonosporaceae bacterium | reverse complement strand
CCGGGCGCGCCTTCCTGGTCCGGTCCGTGCGGTGGCTGGCCGGTGAGGCGGGCATCGACCAGTTCCTGGACATCGGTACCGGCATCCCGTCGGCGAACAACACCCACGAGGTTGCCCAGGCGGTCTCACCTACAGCGAGGATCGTCTATGTCGACAACGACCCGATCGTGCTGCTGCACGCCCGGTCGCTGCTGACCAGCCGGTCGGAGGGGAAGACCGACTACATCCCGGCGGATCTGCGGGAGCCGGAGAAGATCCTCGCCGGGGCGGCGAAGACCCTCGACCTGGGCCGGCCGCTCGCGGTGATGATGCTGGGCATCCTGCACCTGATCCAGGATCGCGAGGACCCGTGGGGGATCGTGGCGCGGGTCGTCGCGGCGGTACCGTCCGGCAGCTACCTGGTCCTGTCCCACCCCGGGATCGATGTCACGGCCGGGCAGGCCGAGGCGCAGCGCCGGTACAACGAACGGGTGTCGACGCCGCAGACGCTGCGCGCGCGGGACGAGGTGGCCCGGTTCTTCGACGGCCTGGAACTGGTCGAGCCGGGGCTGGTCCAGGTGCACCAGTGGCGCCCGGACCCGGACGACGAATGGCCGGTTGGATTTGCCAGCGCTCACTGCGGGGTGGCCGGCAAGCCCTGAGCGGCAGTGCGCCTCGCGGCCTCGAACGGAGCCCGGTCGAAGATGAACCGGCTGTAGGTGATCCGGCCGTCCACGACCGTGACGCACTCGGCCGCGGGCGCGCTGGGCACCGGTACCGTCTGCGTGTCGTACACGACGACCGCCGTCGTATCGTCGCCGAAGGCGGCCAGCAACCTGGCCTCCTTCAGGATCTGCACGAAGGGCGCCATGAAGGCGCGGTACTCCTGCGCGCCGGAGAGCCGACCGGCGGGCGCGTCGCAGACGATGTCGTCGGCGATGTACCGCATCGCAGCGTCGAGGTCGCGTCCGGTCCACGCGTGGTAGTAGGCGAGTGCGGTCTTGCGAGCTGGGCTGTCGGCCATGGTGCTTCCTTCCGTGTTGTGCCTGTCACCGGTACCGACACCACGGTGACCGGAAACGGAACGGTCGGACCTGAGTTCTGTCCGCCGCTCGTGGCATGCTGCTCGGCGTGGAGCGAAGCGAGCAGGCGTTCCGGCGGCTGGTCGAGGCGCACCGGGCGGAGCTGCGGCTGCACTGCTACCGGATGCTGGGTTCGTTGACCGACGCCGAGGACATGCTGCAGGAGACGCTGCTGGCGGCGTGGCGCGGGCTGGCCGGCTACCAGGAGCGGGCCTCGCCGCGCACCTGGCTGTACCGCATCGCCACCAATCGCTGTCTCAACGCGCTGCGCGACGCCGGTCGCCGGGTGCCGGCGCAGCCGGTGCCGCCGTTCCAGCCACCCGAGCCGAGCCGGCGCGCTGAACTGACCTGGCTGCAGCCGTACCCGGACGCACTGCTCGCCGGGATCCCGGATGCGGCGCCCGGGCCGGAGGCGCGGTACCAGCAGGCCGAGGCGGTACAGCTCGCGTTCATCGCCGCGCTGCAGCGGATGCCGCCCCGGCAGGCGGCGGTACTGCTGCTGCGCGATGTGCTCGGCTTCGCCACCGAGGAGGTGGCCGGCATGCTCGGCACCGGCCCGACCGCGGTCAAGGGTGCGCTGCAGCGGGCCCGCGCCGCGCTGGCCACCGATCGCACTCCTCCCGCCCGCCCCGGCTCCGCCCAGCAGCGCGCGGTCGCGCAGCGGTTCGCCAGCGCGTACCTCGCCGGCGATGTCGACGGGGTGGTGGCACTGCTCACCGATGATGCATGGCTGTCGATGCCGCCGGCGCCGCACGAGTACCACGGCACCGACGCGATCCGGGCCTTCCTCCGGGCGTCCTTCGGGTACCGCGCCGACCGACCGGTACGCCTCCTGCCGGCCCACGCCAACACCCAGTCCGCCTACGGCAGCTACCTCGGCGAGCCCGGCGCCCCGACCGCCGGGCCGGCCGGCCTGTTCGTGTTGACTGTCGCCGGCAACCGGCTCTCCGCCGTCACCCGCTTCCACCTCGACGACCTGTACCCCCGCTTCGGCCTGCCGACCACAGTGGACCTTACCGGTAACGCCGGGGCGGTGCCTCCGTTGTCTCCGCGACGGACGGCACCCGGCCCGCCCTGACCTGGTATCCACTGTGGACGGTACTCAGGCTTCGCGCGGCGGTGCCGTACTGCGCCGAGGGATCAGGTGCGCCGCCTCGTCCCGGTGGTCGGCGACCGGCTGCTCGCCGGCGATCAGCGCCAGCAGGTGCCGCGCCGCATGGGCACCGTACCCGGGGATGTCCCGGGACAGCGCGGTCAGCGACGGGTTCACCAGCTGGCACAGGGCCGAGTCGTCCCAGGCCACAATGGACAGATCCTCCGGTACCCGAAGGCCCATCTCCTGCGCCACCGAGAGCGCGGCGATCGCCATGATGTCGTTGTCGTAGATGATGGCGGTCGGCCGTGGCGCGCCGGAGAGCAGCCGGCGGGTCGCGCGGGCGCCGTCCTCACCGGTGTAGTCCGACGTTACCGTGACCGCCTGCTCCAGTCCCAGCTCGTCGCAGATCTCCGCGAACGCGGTGCCACGGATCGCCGTGTGTTGCAGCTCCGGCAGGCCACTGACCCGGGCCACCCGCCGGTGCCCGAGCGCGGCGAGGTACCGCACAGTCTCCACAATGGACGCGGCGTCGTTGGACGCGACGCTGTGCAGCCCGCCCGAGCCGGCCGGGCCACCGACCACCACCGCGGGCAGTTGCAACTCGGCCAGTACCGGCACCCGCGGGTCGGCCACCCGCAGGTCGCAGAGGAACACGCCGTCCACCCGGCGCTCGGCCCACCATCGCCGGTAGGCCGCGATCTCGGTCTCCGGGTCGGGTACCACCTGCAGCGTCAGCGCGCAGGAGCGGGCCGAGAGTTCCGCCTCCATCCCGCTGATCAGCTCCATGAAGAACGGCTCGATCCCCAGCGTGCGCGCCGGCCGGCAGAGCGCGAGCCCGACCGCACCCGCGGCGGCACCGGTCAGCGCGCGGGCGGCGCTGTTCGGGCTCCAGCCGATCTCCTCGGCGATTGCGAGGATGCGCCGCCGGGTCGCCTCGGAGACGCCCGGCCGGCCGTTGAGCGCGAAGGAGACGGTTGCCTTCGACGCGCCGGCCCGCCGCGCGATGTCCGAGATCGTCGGCCGCTTCATAGCCCTCCCTCGACGCGCCGCGGACCCGGCCCGGTTAAGTGACCTGCGTCAGGCTACTCCGCAAACGATCTGGGAGGCAGGGGCCGAACCGCTTCAGTCCGCCTGCTGCGCGGCCCATGGCGGCGGGCCGGTCCCGCGCAGGCGTACCCCGCCCCACGGGTCGACCTCGCCAAGGGTCGCCTCCCGCGCCGGACCGTCGCCGATGCGTACCCGCACCCCCCGCCGGCCGGCCCGGACCAGCTCGGCGAGTTCGCGACCGGGGGCCAGCCGGCCACCCCAGTGGAACCGGCCATCCACCGGTTCGACCTGGCCGGCCAGCCGCGCCTGTGCCGGTAGCTGCGTGTCTCCGGCGAGGATCAGGATCTCCCCCGCATAGTCGGCATCGGTATCTGGCATTGACAGCCTCCGTACTCGATTGCAAGCTACTTACAAGTAACAACTGCCGCCGGAGACCTCAACCCGGGAGGTGCTATGTCCGTCGACACCGTGGACCCTCGTGAACACCTCGCCAACCGCCTGCTCGAGTCCTCGCTGCGGCACTCGTACGATCCGCTCATCGAGATCGACTGGGCGGCGCCACTGGACGAGGACCTGTTCTGGATGCCACCGCACCGAAGCAGCCTGTACGGCACCGCGCTGTGGGATGGACTGTCGCACCGGCAACGGGTGGAGCTGACCAAGCACGAGGTGGCCAGCGCCGCCGGCATCGGCATCTGGTTCGAGACGATCCTCATGCAGATGCTGGTCCGGCAGTACTACCACCAGAACCCGACCAGCCGCGACGCGCAGTACGCGCTGACCGAACTGGGCGACGAGTGCCGCCACTCGGTGATGTTCGGCCGGTTCATCGAACGTACCGGCGCCCCGGTGTACCGCCCCGGCGACCTGGAGGACCGGCTCGGCAACCTGCTCAAGGCGACCGCCAGTGGTCCGCTGATGTACGCGGCGACCCTGCTCGTTGAGGAAGTGCTGGACCGCTTCCAGCGCGAAGCGGCGGCGGACGAGTCGCTACAACCGTTGGTGCGCATGGTCTCCCGGGTACACGTGGTCGAGGAGGCGCGGCACGTCCGGTACGCGCGCTCGGCGCTGGAGTACGCGGTACGGGACTCCGGCCCCGCAGCGCTGGCGGTGACCCGGCTGGCCCTGGGGCACACCGCCCTGACCCTCGCCCGCCGGCTGGTGCACCCGCGGGTGTACGCGGCGATCGGGATCGAACCGGCAGCGGGCAGCGCCGCGGCACGGTGCAACCCGCACTTCCGCCAGACGCTGCGCTGGTCGGCGGAGAAGGCGGTGGCGACCCTGCGCGACCTCGGCCTGATCCGCGGCCCCGGCGCGCTGCTGTGGCGGCGCAGCCACCTGATCTGACTCCGCCTGCGACCTGACTCGGGGCGGGCTGTGCGCCTCAACAGCCGCCGGCGGACTGGTCGCCGGTGAACGTGTCGATGTTCGCGATCCGCCACCGGCCGTCCCGGCGTACCGCGTCGACGGCGAACATCGCGCCGGCGGTTGAGGTTTTCCTGGTGACGGCGCTGGTACTGCTCTGGGTGGCGAAGATCAGTAGCCGGGCCCGGTCGCCGGTGAGCAGCTCGACACCGCTGTTGGTGACCGCGATGGTGACCACCAGCTGCTGTTGTGGCGCCTGCTGGCGTACCACCTGGAAGAGGGTGTCGTACTGGCAGATCGCTTTGTCCACAAGGAACTGTCGCGCCGCCTGCGCGGTGGCGTCGAGCTTGGTGTAGTCGTAGGAGAAGATGGTGTTGACCGCGGTGGTGATCTGACCGTTGACGGTGCTTGTGGTGGCATTGTCGGTCAGCGCTGCATTGCTGGCGGCGGCGGTGCCGCGCAGGTGTGCCGCGCGCAGTGCGGCGAAGACCGCGAAGCCGCCGAGAAGCACCGCGAGGATGGCGAGCACTGCGGGGAGTG
>JAFMQQ010001022.1 GCA_017354595.1 Micromonosporaceae bacterium | reverse complement strand
AGCCGGCGCAGCCCCGCGCGTACCCGCCGCACCTGCTTGCGCAGCTGCCCGACGGAGAGCGTCACCGGCCGCCGGGACTGCGAGTACCCGAGCACGGCCGGGTCGTCGCCGGACAGGCCCGGCGCGCGCAGCACGTGCTCGGCGTAGTTGAGCGTGGCGCCGGGGAACCAGCGGGTGCCCGGCATCCCGGTGCCGGCGAGCGTACCGGTCGCTGGCGTCTGCGCGCGTACGGCGAAGTAATCCCATATCGCGGACCAGAAGCCGGGCAGATCCGAGACCGACCACTGCCACAGCGCCTGGTAGTCGGCGAAACTTGCCCCGCGCTCACGTTCCAGCCAGCCCAGGAAGGCCCCGATCCGGGAGGTTTCCCGAACGTCCTCCGGTGGCCGCCACAGCACCGTACCGGCCGTCACCGCGCCATCCCCCTCCGTCCACATGGAAGATCTCCTAACCGTACGAGGGTGCCTGCGCTGCCGGGAACCGGTACGGTGCCCCCTATGCGTCACATCGGAAGCCTGATAGCCGGCATCATCGCCGCCCCGGTGGCTTGGCTGCTGATCGGTTGGGGTCAGCTCGACCTTGCCAAACCCATGGCCACGGCCGCGCAGACCGGCACGTTCCACACCAACGATTTCATCAAGCCGTTCGTCATCCTGGCCGTCGCCGGGATCGTCGTCGGGCTGGTCGCCTCGTTGCGCCTCTCGCCGGTCGGCCCGCTGGTCGCCGGAGCAGCGCTCGTCGCGCCCTACGTCTCGCTGCTGATCGCTCCGAGTTACACCTTCCGCCAGTTCAACAAGTCCACCCATCCGGTCCTCAAACAGGTCTCCAACCTGGTGCTCCCGCTGACCTCGGGGCTCGCGCTGGTACTGGGCCTGGTGCTGCTGGTCGCCGTGCTCAGTGCGGCCCGGTGGCGCCGGTGGCCGAAGGACGAGTTCCCGTCGGCGTCGGGCACCAGCACCCTGACCGGTACGACCTGGTCTTCGCCGAGCTGGTCCTCGACGGGTACGGACACCGACTCCGACTCGTCGGCTGCCGGCTCCAACGAGGAGACCCAGCCCGTTGCGGCGGCGACCGGCTCGCCATGGCAGACACCGCTCGGGAGCGAGAGTTCCGACAAGTAGCAGTCGGGGCGTTCGGGTGACCCGCGGGGTTGCCTCGGCGGGGTAGTTTGCGTCGAGGCCATACCCCGCGGGAGGCACCATGCGCCACCTCGGTTCCATCCTGTTGTCCGTGATCCTCGCCCCGGTGATCTACCTGCTGGCCGGAATCGGCGTGGCGAAGCTGTCGATCGGCGCGGAGAAGCTCAGCACCGGCGCGCTGATCGGGTTCGTCGCGCTGCTCGGTGCGGGCGCACTCTACGCGGTGCTGATGCTCGCCCGCCTCTCCCCGGCCGGTACCCTGCTCGCTGGGCTGGCGTACCTCGCGGTCAGCGCGTGGTTCCTGGTCAGCCCGGGGATGGTCAACCACCTGCCGCACTCGGTGATCGGCGTCCAGGGCGCGGCCACCTTCCCGCTCGGCGGCGTGGCGGCGGTGCTCGCGGTACCGCTGCTGGCCACCGTGTTCAGCGCCCGCCGCTGGCGGGCGGCGCCGGGGGGCGCCGGGTTCCCGGGCGGGGGTTA
>JAFMQQ010001021.1 GCA_017354595.1 Micromonosporaceae bacterium | reverse complement strand
GGCCGAGTGGGCGCAGCACGGCGCCCTGCGCCACGCTCGCCAGCCGGGAGAGCTCGGCGAGCCGGGCCGCCTGCCGTACCCGGACATTGCCGACCACGGCGGCGATACCGGTCGCCACCACCACCCCGGCGATGTTGATCCCGCTCGCCATGCCGATGCCGTCCGGGTAGGCGGCGAACCCCACACCCAGCGCGGTAGCCACGCCACCCACCACCACCACATCGCGCCAGGTGGCGAAGGCGGCGGCCAGGAACGGTGCGGCGGCGAACAGCCCGATGTAGTGCGGCCGGTCGCCATCCGCCAGCTCCACCGCGGCGACGACCGCGAGCAGCACGAAGGCCGCGCCGAGCCCGGCGCGGGATTCGGGACTGATCGGGCGGCGGCCCGGCTTCAGAATTCTCATGGCTTCGCGGACAGCATGCCGGATTCCGCGGCCGTACCACACGTCCGCTCGGCGTTTCCGCGCGAATGATGAGCCATGCTGGCCGTGAAGCGGAGGCGGGTACGCCGACATTGCCCGCATACCGGACACGCGCAGCGTCCACTATGGAGCGTCAAGTCAGGTGAGCACCTGGTACCGTACCGTCACCACGCCGGCACTCAGGCTCGCGATCGCCTTGAAGGCGGCGGTGGTCAGGTCCAGGCAGCGCCCGGAGACGAACGGGCCACGGTCGTTGATCCGTACCACCACCGACTCGCCGTTGGCAGTGTTGGTCACCCGCACCTGGGTGCCGAAGGCGAGCGTCTTGTGCGCCGCGGTCAACGCGTTCGGGTCGAACGGCTCCCCACTCGCGGTCGTCGTCCCGGTGTCGTAGTAGGACGCCTGGCAGGTACCGGTGGAGGCGACCGTACCGCCACCGGATGGCTGGGTAGGTGTCGGCCGTGGTGAGGTGCGGCTAGGGCTCGGCGTGGGCAGCGCCCGCAGTTCGCCACGCGAGGCGGGCTGGTCGATGCTGCGGCTCGCCTGCGGGCTCGGGGCCGGGGTACCGGCCGCGGTGGCCGGTGCGTCAGCGGCGGTGGTCTGCGCCGGCGATCTGGGGCCGCCAAGGTTCATCGCGAAGACCGCGCCACCGATGATCACCGCGGCGACAACGACCGCTGCGACGAGAGGTACGAACGCCCGGGAAGCCCGGCTACGCGGCGCTGCGTGTCTGGCTGGCAAAACCTGACCCTTCGTCAACCCGTCAACATCATCGGCGGCCGTGGTGACCGTAACCAGACTGTGCCCTGGTCCGTCAAATCGGGGCGCCCACTGTGCTGGCTAATGCCCGGCTTGTGCTTGACATCGTTCGTCGGCTCGTTAACTATTTACCTCCATGCAAAGCGAAGGCGCGGCTGGCGCGTTCGGGACGGCGGGCCGGCCCTCTGCGGGCGCCCCGGGCGGGCTCTTCGAAGCGGGCGGGCTGTTCGAAGCCCTCGCCGACCCGACCCGCAGGCGGGTGGTCGAACTGCTCGGCGCCGGTCCGCGCCGCGCCGGCGAGCTGGCCCGGGCGGCCCGGATGTCCCCGCCGGCGATGAGCCGGCACCTGCGGGTGCTGCTGGCTGCCGGCGTCATCATCGACGAGCGGGTGCCGCACGACGCCCGGCTGCGGGTGTTCCGGCTGCGACCGGAGTCGCTGGT
>JAFMQQ010001020.1 GCA_017354595.1 Micromonosporaceae bacterium | reverse complement strand
GTCCCGCCCCTCGCCGCGCCCGGCCACGGCGCGCCGGTCGGCACCGCGGGACACCGGGCCCGGCACCGGCCTGCGGTTCCTGCGCGCCATGGTGGTCACCGTGCTGCTGGGGGCCACCCCACTGGTCGCCGCCTACATCGGGTACAAGTTCGCCCTGGGCGAGGCGCTGCTGCCGATCTCGGTTGACTGGCAGAGCATCCGGTAACCTGCGGGAATGCCCGACGGTAAACCTCTGGCCGGCGCCGGCTCCGCGGGCGTCGCCGGCGGTGAGACGATCGAGGGCCATGGCGGCGAACTCGCCCTGGCCGCACTGCGCCGCTTCGGCGTCAGCGAACTCTTCACCCTCTCCGGCGGCCACGTCTTCCCGTTGTACGACGCCGCGCACTCCGCCGGAGTGCGCATTGTGGACGTACGGCACGAGCAGTCGGCGGTCTTCGCCGCCGAGGCGGTCGCGAAGCTGACCCGCCGGCCGGGGCTGGCGGTTCTCACCGCCGGGCCGGGTGTCACCAACGGCATCTCCGGGCTGACCAGCGCCCACTTCAACGCCGCGCCGGTGGTCGTCCTCGGCGGCCGGGCGCCACAGTTCCGCTGGGGCGCGGGAAGCCTGCAGGAGATGGACCACGTGCCACTGGTTGCGCCGGTGACCAAGCAGGCGGCGACGGTACTCGAAACAGACGGCATCACCACGGCGGTGGCCGGCGCCGCTCGCGCGGCGCTGACCGCCCACCGCGGCCCGGTGTTTCTGGACTTCCCGCTGGAGGTGCTTTTCGGTACCGGCTCCGGTGTACTGGCCGCAGCCGAAGTACCGGCCGTCGAGCCCGACCCGGAGCAGGTGGCCGAGGCGGCACGACTGCTGGCCATCGCGCAGCGCCCGGTCATCATCGCCGGGTCCGATGTGTACGGTGGCGACGCTGTTGCCCAGCTGCGCCAGGCGGCGGAGGCGCTGCAGGTCCCGGTCTTCGCCAACGGCATGGGGCGCGGCTGCCTCCCGGCTGGGCACCCGTTGGCCTTCAGCAAGGCGCGCCGGGCCGCTCTCGCCGACGCGGACCTGGTCGCGGTTGTCGGGACCCCGTTGGATTTCCGGCTCGGCTTCGGTGACTTCGGCGAGGCGCAGGTCATCCATATCGTGGACGCTGCCTCCCAGCGCGCCACGCACGCGACGCCCGTGGTCTCACCCGCCGGTGACCTGCGCACTGTCCTATCTGGACTCGCCAGCCCGCCCGGCCCGCGCGCCGACCATTCCGAGTGGGTGGCGTCGCTGCGCGCCGCGGAAGAGAAGGCCGCCGCGCGCCATGCCGAAGAGATGAGCGCCGACTCCGAACCCATCAAACCCGCGCGGGTGTACGGGGAGCTGCGGCGGATTCTCGCGCCGGACGCGTTGACCATCGGCGACGGCGGTGACTTCGTCTCGTACGCCGGCCGCTACCTCGAACCGCAGGCGCCGGGCGGCTGGCTGGATCCCGGCCCGTACGGCTGCCTGGGCACCGGCATGGGCTACGCGATCGGGGCCCGGGTCAGCCACCCGGACCGGCAGATCTGTGTGCTGATGGGCGACGGGGCCGCCGGCTTCTCGCTGATGGACGCGGAAACCCTGGTGCGGCAAGGACTTCCGGTGGTCATC
>JAFMQQ010001019.1 GCA_017354595.1 Micromonosporaceae bacterium | reverse complement strand
TTCGGCGAACTCCCCGACGGTTCCACCGCGACCGACCTGGTACTGACCATCACCCAGCTGCTGCGCCAGCACGGCGTGGTGGGCAAGTTCGTGGAGTTCTACGGCTCGGGCGTGGCGGCGGTACCGCTGGCGAACCGGGCCACCATCGGCAACATGAGCCCCGAGTTCGGCTCCACCTGTGCCATCTTCCCGATCGACGAACAGACGGTGCGGTACCTGGAACTGACCGGCCGCTCCGCGCGGCATGTCGCGCTGGTCGAGGCGTACGCGAAACAGCAGGGCCTGTGGCACGACCCGGCGCGCGAGCCGGCCTACTCGGAGTACCTGGAACTCGATCTGTCCACTGTGGAGTCGAGTATCGCCGGGCCGCGCCGGCCGCAGGACCGGGTGGCACTGGCCAAGGCCAAGGACGCGTTCCGCGCCGCGCTGCCGGAGTACGTGCACGACGACGGGGTGGACGAACAGGTCGCCGAGACCTTCCCGGCCTCCGACTCGCCCGCCTCCAACGCGCGGGCCAACGGCAGCCGGCCGCACGATCCGACGCCGGTGACGCTCGCCGACGGTACCCGCTTCGAGCTGGACCACGGCGCGGTGGTGATCGCCGCCATCACATCGTGTACCAACACCTCCAACCCGCAGGTGATGATCGGTGCGGCGCTGCTGGCGCGCAACGCGGTGGAGCGTGGACTTTCCCGCAAGCCGTGGGTGAAGACGACACTCGCCCCAGGGTCCAAAGTGGTCATGGACTACTACCAGAAGGCCGGCCTGGTGCCGTACCTGGAGAAGCTCGGCTTCAACCTGGTCGGGTACGGATGCACCACCTGCATCGGCAACTCCGGCCCGCTGCCCGAAGAGATATCGGCCGCGGTCAACGCGGAGGATCTCGCCGTGGTCAGTGTGCTGTCCGGCAACCGCAACTTCGAAGGCCGGATCAACCCGGATGTGAAGCTGAACTACCTTGCCTCTCCCCCGCTGGTGGTCGCCTATTCGCTGGCCGGCACGATGGATCTGGACCTGACCACTGAACCGCTGGGCAGTGACGCGCAGGGCAACCCGGTGTATCTGCGGGAGATCTGGCCCTCACCGCGGGAAATCCAACAGGTCATCGACTCGGCGGTGTCGGCGGACATGTTCACAAAGGACTACTCCGACGTCTTCGCCGGCGACCAGCGCTGGCGGGAGCTGCCCACTCCCTCGGGCGACACGTTCGCCTGGGACCCGGACTCGACGTACGTGCGCAAGCCGCCGTACTTCGACGGGGTGGGGGCAACCCCGGAGCCGGTCGCCGACATCACCGGCGCCCGGGTGCTGGCGATGCTGGGCGACTCGGTCACCACCGACCACATCTCGCCGGCCGGCTCCATCAAGGCCGACTCGCCGGCCGGACGGTACCTGACCGGGCACGGCGTCGAGAAGAAGGACTTCAACTCCTACGGGTCCCGCCGGGGCAACCACGAGGTGATGATCCGCGGTACGTTCGCCAACATCCGGCTGCGCAACCAGTTGATACCGGGCGTGGAGGGTGGCTTCACGGTCAACCACCTCACCGGCGAGCAGACCACCATCTACGACGCCGCCGTGGCCTACCAGCAGGCGGGCGTACCGCTGGTGGTGCTGGCCGG
>JAFMQQ010000273.1 GCA_017354595.1 Micromonosporaceae bacterium | reverse complement strand
GAAGCGCCTGAGGCGGCGACTCCGCGGGTGCCGTAGCCGCCTCCGTGGCGGCGCGCCCGGCCCGGCCGGTGCGCAGTACGACCACCGCCTCGCCGGCGAGCACCAGGATCCAGAGCACGCCATTGGTACCGCCGAGCATCCAGTCCTCGGTCACGATCGTGGGTACCGCGGCGAGTGCCGCCACCGTGAACCACGCCGCCGGTAGCCCGGCGCCGGGTGTGGCCCCGGGGCCGGCCCGACCGAACAGCGCGCCCCACCGGCGCAGCACCGCGTGCCACAGCAGCAACGCGAGACCGACCAGGAAGGCGAGCGCGCCGAGCACCCCGCCGCGGCGGAACGAGCCGACGAAGGCGTCGTCCGTGTTCAACTCGGTCCGCCCGCCGTTTCCGTCGTTGGACCGGTGTACCACCGCCCGCGATGTCCGCGCGTCTCCGAACAGCTTCTCCGCCACCGGTGCCTGCCGCCAGTCGGTCCAGACCTGGCTCCAGGTGGCCAGCCGGCCGCTGGTCGGGTCGTAGTTGTTGCTGAGCCGGCTCTGGAACAGGAACTGCCGCCCGCCGAGCAGTACCAGCACCAGAACGACCACGGCGAATGGCGCGAGGGCCGCGACCCAGCGCCGCCGGTAGGTCGGCAGGTCGGTGTGGCGCCCGCGCCACAGCAGCACCGCGTGTACCGCGGCCGCCGCGACGGCGAAGACGAACGCGGTGCGCGCGTCGCTCAGGTACATCAGGAATCCGGCGAGCAGCATCGCCGCCCAGCGCTGCCAGAGCGCGAAGGCCCGGTCCGGGCCGATCCGAAGGGCGGCCACCACGGCCAGGCCGGCCATCGAGTTCGGGTGGTAATAGAGCCCGTCCCCGCCCCAGAACCGGCTGGTCATCAGCCGCGCGGAGAAGGCGTCCGGTACCGCGTGCCGGGCGTCGAAGAGGCTGCCCGAGCCGAACAGGAACAGCAGCGCGAGGCCGCCGATGATGGCGGCGGCGATACCCACGCTCGGGTCGGCGCCACCGCCCCGGTGGCGTACCGCGGCGAGCACGGCGAGGGCGGCGAGGGTGAAGACACCCGCGTACGCCACCCGCTGGGCGGCGACGCCGAGGTGCCCGACCAGCACCGCACCCACGATGCCGAGCAGCCAGTACGCCAGCCCGAGCCAGGCGGTCCCCACCCGCGGCAGGGTACGCAGCCGGTCGTACCACTCCCTGAGCTGGGCGCGACCTCCCGGGGCGCGCCACGGGAAAGTCCAGACCGCGAACAGCACGCCGCCGAGCCCGAGCACCGCCCAGATGAGGATCGGCCGGCTGGTGAAGGTCCAGGTGAAGATGCCGGCCACGACGAAGACGGCGCCGATCAGTACGCCGCGCAGCGTGATGCCGGGCAGCGTGGTGGCGAACCAGCCCACCGCGACCGCGATCACCGCGGCACCGAACGCCTTCAGCCCCTCGACCGCGTCACCGGTGCGGGCCACCTCGACGATGGTCGCCGCGACCACGAGTACGGCGGCCACGACGACGCCCGCCAGCCGCCGGCGGTCCCAGCGCGCTGCCACGATCCCGGTCACCGGGCACCGGCCCTGGCTGTGTCGGGCTGCCGGGCCTCGCGGGCGCGGCGGCGGCCGAGCGCCAGGTCGCGTACCCGCCGGCGCAGCCCGGTCGGCACCAGCCAGACCTGAAGGAAGGTCACGTGGTCGAGGGTACCGGGGCGGCCGTTGCGCCACGCCTCGCGCAGCAGGGCCGCGAAGACCCGCGGGTCGTGGGTGGGCGCCGCCATCGAGCTGACCACGCTCATCAGCAGGGCGGCGTACGCCCGCCGGGTCATCAGCGGCCGACTGCGCTTCAGCCACTCGAACTGCGACCGCCACGGCGACTGGTCGCTGATCCGCGGCCGGTTCTCGTCGGCGTTCCAGAGCACCAGCGGGTCGGGCGCGTAGACCAGCCCGACCTGATCCACCGCCCCGGCCCCGACCTGATCCACGGCCCCGACCCCCGCCCCGTCCTGGGCGAGGCAGCGCAGCGTCCAGTCCAGTTCCTGCGCCCGGCGCAGCCCCTCGTCGAACGGGACCCGGCGGAACAGCTCGGTGCGGGCCAGGATGGTGGAGGTCTGGATGAAGCCCTCGCCGTGGAACAGGCCGTGCCGGACGGTGAGGTACTCGCTGAGCGGCTCGCCCGGTCCGGGCAGCCGGCGGGGCAGCACGAACTCGGCCCGCGGTGTGCGTACCAGCAGGCGGCTGGCCACGATCGGCTGCGGGTGCTGGGACCGGTGGGCGAGGTCGAGCTGGGTGGCGAGCTTGGCCGGCAGCCACTCGTCGTCATCGTCGAGCAGTGCGGTCCATTCGGCGGCCGCCTCGCGTACCCCGGTGTTGCGGGCCGCCGGGGCGCCGCCCGACTCCGGCCGCTGCACCACCCGCAACCGCGAATCATCCAATGTGGACAGTGCGGCACGGGTCGCCGGGTCGGGGCCGTCCAGTACCACCACGACCTCGATCTCGCGCAGCGTCTGGGCCAGCGCGCTGCTCGCCGCGCGGGTCACCAGCTCGGGCCGGTTCCGGGTCGGGATGACCACACTGACGGTTGGCTTGGTCGGCATCCTCAGTTCCTCAGGTACAGCGCCACGGTGAGTCCTTTGACCTGCCAGAGCGACTCCAGATGGTACCGGGGGCGGAGCAGATCCTCCTTGGCCTGGCCGATGTTGTCCAGCGCGTCGGTGAGGGTGAACCGGCGCAGCACCCACAGCCGCTGCGGGTTCGCCCGGTCCAGGCAGGCGCGCAGGTCGGCGCACTCGGTCGCGGCGAGCTTGCCGTCGGTGCGCTGCGGGGTGACCGCGAAGATGTCGGCCGGGCGCTTGTCGGCCGGCACGTACCGGGCCACCGCGTCCCGCGCCTCCCACGCCGCCGACTCGCCGAGCTTGTACGCGATGGCGTCACCCGTTCGCTCGTGCTGCGCGATGATCTGTGCGGCGGCGCGTGGCGCATCGTTGTGCCCGTCGGCGGTACGGATGGAGTACTGGGTCGGGTACCCGAGCAGCCCGACCAGGAGCACCGCCACACCGGCCCGCCAGCGCGCGGTCCGGGCCAGGGCGAGGGCGGCGAGCACCGGCCAGGCCGGCATCGTGTAGAGCAGGTACCGCGGGTAGAAGACGTGCGCCACCTTGCCGGCCAGGAACAGCAGCACCGGCGGTACCACGCCCCAGGCGAACAGCGCCACAGTGGAGGGTCGCCCCGATATCACCAATATGGACAGTCCAATGAGGACGCCGGCCACGATTCCGGCGGCGAAGATGGTATCCGGTACCGCGAGCAGGCCACGGAATGCGGACTTGTCGATCCAGGAAATCTGGCCGCGTTGCCGGTACCCGAGCCAGGCCAGTGGCAGCAGCGGGAGCAGCCCGAGCCCGGCGAACACCGCCCAGCGCAGCGTGCGGCGGTACCGCAGGGCGGCCACCGCGTGGCCGGCCAGCAGTACCACGGCCAGCAACTGGAACGCACCCAGCGCGACGATCGCGGCGGCGTACGCCAGCCCCAGCCCCCAGCCGGCGGACCGCCAACCCGGCCCGTCCCCGGCCGGCCGGTCCAGCCAGCGCAGCAGCAGCAGGGTGGCGAGTACCGCGAAGAAGATCGAGAAGGCGTACGGCCGCGCCTCCTGCCCGTACCGGGAGACCGCCGGTACGAAGGCGAACAGCCCGCCCGCCACCAGCCCGACCCACCAGCCGCCCAGCCGGTGACCGAGCAGCGCCAGCAGGCCCGCCGTGGCCGCCATCGCCAGCAGCGACGGCACCCGCAGCGCCACCGTCGAGTCCCCCGCGATGGCGACCCACGCCTTCTCCACCACGAAGTACGGCCCGACCACCGCGTCCACGTTGTGCAGCAGCTGGTACAGCGGCCGCCAGGCGATCCGTACCGCACCCCAGGTGGCCAGCTCGTCGGCCCACAGCGAAGGGGCACCCAGCCCGTACCCGCCGACGGCGAGGGTCAGCAGCATCGGCCAGAGCCAGTACAGCCGCACCACCCAGCGCGCCGCCCGCCGGCTCAACTGCTGCGAGCCGGAGGCCGGGCCGGCGGCCGTCTCGGCCACGGCAGAGCCAGTCATGCCGTACACATTAGGGAAGGCGATCACAGGCCGTTGACCCAGGCGTGGTTCGCCGCCACCCACTGGCCAACCGTGTCCCTGCCGATCGCCTGGTAGAGCCCGGCCGCCGCCGGGTCCGGCAGCAGATAGTCGACGCCGTCAATCTTCTTCGGGTACCCGGGCAGCCGCACACCCACCAGCGGACCGGACTGGACGTGGCGCAGCGCGAAGGCCAACCGGTCCAGCGCCACCCCGTTGGTGTCCACGGTCAGCGCGCTGGCGGCCGCCCGCACCACCCGGTCCAGCTTCACCGGGTCGGTCGCCATCCGCCCAGGCTGCGCCTGGCGCAGTAGCGCCGTCAGCAGCTGCTGCTCGTGCCGCTGCCGGTCGAAATCCCCGCCGGGCAGGCCCTCCCGCTGCCGTACGTACTCCAGTGCCTGGGTCGAGCTCAGCTGCTGGCAGCCGGTACGGTCGACGCAGAGCCGTACCCCGCCGAGCAGCCCGACGACCCGGGTGAAGGCGGCGAAGTCGATGATCGCGGCGCCGTCGAACCGCACCCCGGTCAGCTGAGTCAGGGTGCGGGACAGCAGGCGCGGCCCGCCGCGCTGGTACCTCGCGTTGATCGTCTCGTTGCCCACCCGCAGGTCCGGTGGCACTGAGATGAGGTACGCGCGATCCATGGCCGCCGGTACGTGTACCAGGATCATGGTGTCTGGAGGCTTGCCACTGGCCGCAGTGCCGGCGTCGGCACCGAGCAGCAACAGGTTCAGCGGACCGGCAACGATGCTGAACCGGCCGGTTCCCGCCGGGCGGGCGCGCGCCGCCGGGTCGAGCAGCGCCACCTGGTGTACCGCGCCCTGGTACCGGTACACCAGCACCTTGAGCCCGATGACCGTACCGGTGGCGGAGAGCACCAGCACCATGCCGGCCGCGACCAGTACCCGCGCCCACAGCGGCGCCGGCCGTTGCGCGAACCCTGGCACCCCGTGTGACTACCCGGGCAGGCCCGGGCCGAACGCGAACTCCGGGCGCGTTACGGGCGGGGCCGGCCGCGCCGCGAACCCCACAAC
>JAFMQQ010001018.1 GCA_017354595.1 Micromonosporaceae bacterium | reverse complement strand
AGACCCTGTACCAGGACGTGGGGTATGGACTGCGGCAGCAGGTTCACCAGCAACTGCGCCCGGCTCTGCCCGCCACTGCGGAAGTTGTCGTTGCCGGTGGCGTACGAGATGTAGTTGAAGATATAGCCGAAAGTCAATGCGAGCGCGACCCAGGCGCCGATGACTATCCATACCGCCGGCCACTTGCGTAGCCGGAGCAGTTCGGCGCGCGTGCTGGCGACCAATGCGGTCATGGCAGAACCTCCTCGCTGGTCATCTCGAAGAAGACCTCCTCGAGCGTCCGTTCGTTGGCAGTGATTTCGTGGACATCGATCCCGTCGGCGACCAGTGCCCGGGTCAGCTCCGGGGTCGCGGTCGCCGGCAGGTCCACCTCCAGCGACCCGGCGTCGCCCCGGCGTACCCCGTCGTCGCCGGCCAGCCGCATCACCACCGCGAGCGCGGCGTCCTCCGGGGTCGCCCGCAGCCGTACCGTCGGGCCGCCGCGCAGGTCTGCGACGGTCGACTCGCGCAGCAGCCGGCCGCCGTTGATGACACCGACCCGGTCGCAGATCTCCTGTACCTCGGCGAGCAGGTGGCTGGAGAGCAGTACGGTCTGCCCGGCCCGGGCCAGCCCCAGCAGCAGCCGCCGCATGTCGGCCATGCCGGCCGGGTCGAGCCCGTTGGTCGGCTCGTCCAGAATCACCAGCTCCGGCGAGCCGAGCATCGCGGCCGCGACTCCGAGCCGCTGCTTCATGCCCAGCGAGTAGCCCTTGAACTTGTCGCTACCCCGGTCGGCGAGATCCACCAGCTCCAGCACACGCTCCACTTCGGACGGTCCTAGGCGCCGGTAGCGGGCCAGGGTACGCAGGTTGTCCCGGCCGGAGAGGTACGGGTAGAAGCCGGGCCCCTCGACCAGAGCGCCGACCCGGGCGGTCACCTCCGGCCGGCCGGCCGGTCGACCCAGCACCCGCGCCGACCCCGCGGTCGGCCGGATCAGTCCGAGCATCATCCGCAGGGTGGTGGTCTTACCGGCGCCGTTCGGGCCCAGGAAGCCATACACCTCACCCCGTCGTACGGTCATGCCGACCCGGTCGACGGCGAGCCGGTCGCCGTACCGCTTGGTCAGCCCATCGGTCTGCACCACGAACTCAGTCATGCCGGCAACACTCGCCGATCGGGTCGGTTTCGGCGTCGGCAGCACAGCGGCATCGCGGTACGCAGAATCGCGTACGGCGACGGCGCCGCGGGGCGTACGCCGCAGCTTCCACGCCCGGCTAGCCTCGGTGTCGTGCTCGACCCGCGCCACCCTCACCACCGCTCCTGGTCCTGGGCAGCGGTGGCGATGCTGTGCCTGGAGTTGGTCGGCACCGCCGGGGCACACGTCCACGCCCACCCGCCCGGCCCGATCTGGCTCGGCGTGATGCTCGCCGCCGCCGCCGTGCTGCCCGCACTGCTGCCGCTCCAGCCGTACCTGGCGCTGCTCGCCAGCGGCGCACTGACCTGTGCCTACTTCGCCGGTGGGTATGAAGATGGGCCGGTCTACCTCGCCCTGCCGACGGTCGCCTACCTGGTCGCCGTACGCCACCCGCCGCGGCGGTGGGTGTGGCCGGCGGGTGTCGCGGGTCTGCTCGCCGCGGCCGGGCTGGC
>JAFMQQ010001017.1 GCA_017354595.1 Micromonosporaceae bacterium | reverse complement strand
ACATCCCGAAGACCAGCGCCGCCCCGGCCAGCGCCAGCCACAGCAGCCGGTTGCCCGGGTGCGGGTACGCCAGCCGGTACACCAGGCCCAGCAGCGACTGGTTGGGGATCTGGTCGAGGTGACCCACCCGGCTCGCCTGCCACAGCACGTGCGTCCAGTACCGCCACGAGTCCGCCGGGTGTACCGCCGCCGCGACCAGGCTCGCCCCCACCGCGGTCGCCATCGCCACCAGGGCCGGCCGGGTGCGCCGGGTCAGCAGCAGGTACCCGATGAATATCGCCGGGGTGAGCTTGATCGCGGCGGCCAGGCCGATGCCGATGCCCGCCCAGCGCGGGGCGCGCCTGGTCACGACCAGCAGGTCGCCGACGACCAGCACGGCCAGCAGCAGGTTGATCTGGCCGAAGGTGACCGTCTCCCGGATCGGCTCCAGCACCGTGATCAGCGGTACGGCCAGCCCCACCGCGTACCAGACCGGCCAGCCATGCCGCCGTGCCACCGGTGCCACCAACCAGACTGTGGTGAGCACGATCGCCGCCGCGCTCACTAGGAACATGGCCGCGATCGTCACGACCACCGGGACCCAGGCCATCGGGTACATCAGCACGGCCGCGAACGGCGGGTAGGTGAAGCCGAGCGAGCCCTGGTACCTGTCCGGTACCGCGAAGTCGTAGAGCGGGTGCCCGTGCGCCCACCACCGCACCGCACCGTCGTAGATCCGCAGATCGAGGAAGTTGTGCCGGTTGCCGTACCCGATGTGGGCTCCGGCGGTGACCAGCCAGAGCACCACGACCGTAACAACACGGTGTCGGGTTGCCTGGCTCACCGGCATACCTTAGCGACGGCGGCCGACCGGGCAGCATAGGCTGTCCAGATGGGCGATCTCCTGGTGTGGATCGACTGCGAGATGACCGGCCTCGACCTTGCCAAGGATTCCTTGATCGAGGTCGCCGCGTTGGTCACCGACCCCGATCTCAATGTGCTGGGGGAGGGCGTCGACGTAGTCATCCATGCCGGCGACGCGGCCCTGTCCGGGATGTTCGACGTGGTACGCGAGATGCACGACCGGTCCGGGCTCACCGAAGAGGTACGCAACTCCACTGTCACCATCGCCGACGCCGAAGCCATGATCATGTCGTACCTGCTCGAGCACGTGCCGGACCCCAGGACCACGCCGCTGTGCGGCAATTCGATCGCCACCGACCGCGGCTTCCTCGCCCGCGACATGCCCCGGCTCGACGCCCACCTGCACTACCGGATGATCGATGTCTCCTCGGTCAAGGAGCTGTGCCGGCGCTGGTACCCGCGCGCCTACTACGGCCAGCCGGCCAAGGGCCTGGCCCACCGCGCGCTGGCCGACATCAAGGAGAGCATCCGGGAACTGGACTACTACCGCCGCACCGTCTTCGTGCCGCCACCCGGCCCCGATGTGGAGACCGCCAAGGCGATCGCGGCCCAGGTCTCGGCCGACCGGCCAATCGGGTAACCCACTGCCAGCGTCGGCTATCATGAATCGTCGCGGCGTCATCCGCCGCCCATGGTGGCTGTAGCTCAGCTGGTAGAGCACTGGGTTGTGGTCCCAGGTGTCGGGGGTTCGAGTCCCCTCAGTCACCCGGTAGGTCGGGCCCGCGG
>JAFMQQ010001016.1 GCA_017354595.1 Micromonosporaceae bacterium | reverse complement strand
GTGCCCGCGAACAGCGGCACCGGCGCCACCTCAGGTCTGGCTCAGGTACGCCGAGTGCAGTACCTCCGGCGCGTCACGTAGCTCGTCAGCGGTGCCGGAGTACCGGATCCGGCCGCGGTCCATCACGTACGCCCGCTGCGCCAGTCCTAATGCGACAGTGGCGAACTGTTCGATCAGCAGCACCCCGACACCGGACCCGGCGACCGCGCGGATGGTCGGGATGAGCCGCTGCACGACCACCGGTGCCAGGCCCAACGACAGCTCGTCGATGAGCACGAACTTCGGTTGGGAGACCAGCGCCTGCGCCAGTACCAGCATCTGCTGCTCGCCGCCGGAGAGCGACGCGGCGGCGATGTGCAGCCGCTTGTCCAGCTCCGGGAACAGCTCGTGGGCGCGGGTCCGGCCGGCCCGTGCCGCTGCCGGGGGCAGCGCGAAGGTGGCGACCCGCAGGTTGTCCTCCACCGTCAGGTCGGGCAGCAGCCGGCGGCCCTCGGGTACCACCGCCAGGCCGGCCCGCCTGATCCGCTCCGGCCGGCGGCCGGTCAGGTCCCTGCCGTCCAGCCGGACACTGCCGCCGGTCGGGCGCAGGATGCCACCGACCGCGAGCACCAGGCTGGACTTCCCGGCGCCGTTCGCGCCCAGCAGCGCGGTGACCTGGCCGGCCGGGATCTCCAAGGACGCGTCCTGCACCACCGGCCGGCCGCCCCGGGGCACGGTCAGGTCCACTATGGACAACACGGTCATACCTCAACCACCTGGGTACCGGGATCGGTGCCGAGATACGCCCGTACCACGTGCTCGTCGCGCAGCACCCGGTCGGTCGGGCCGATCGCGATCAGCGCGCCGAAGTCGAGCACCGCGGTCGTCGCGCAACAGCCGGAGACCAGGTTCATGTCGTGGTCGGCGAGAATCACCAGTGCGCCGGTCCGCTCCGGGATCCGCCGGATGACCTGTCCAATGTGGTCGGTCTCCTCGTCGGGCAGCCCGGCGGCGGGCTCGTCCAGCAGTACCAGGCGCGGGTTGCCGACCACCGCCCGGGCCAGCTCCACCAGCCGCCGGTCACGCGAGCCGAGGGTACCGACGCGGGTGGTGGGGGTGACTTCCAGCCCGACGAACTCCAGCGCCTCCAGCACATCGGTACGGCGCGAGCGCCGGCCGTTGCGCCGGGAGTGCTCGTGTACCAGCGCCACGTTCTCCGCGATCGAGAGTTCCTCGATCGCCTGCTCGGTCTGGAAGGTCCGCCGCACGCCCCAGCGCGCCCGCCGGTAGTGCGGCATGGCGAGCAGGTTCTCGCCGAAGGCGCGGACGCTGCCGCCGACCGGGCGGACGAAGCCGGAGAGCACGTTGAAGAAGGTGGTCTTCCCGGCGCCGTTCGGCCCGATCAGCCCGCAGGTACCGGCCTCGAAGGTGAGCGTGGTGCCGTCCAGCGGGGTGACACCGCCGAAGCGTACGGTCAGCTCCTCGACCTCGATCATGCCGGTGGCTCCCCCACCGGCCGGCGCCGCACCAACCCGTACAGCAGCCGGCCCAGCCGGGCGAGGTCCTTGGGCACCTGCCCGGCCAGACCGGCGGGTGCGGTCATCAGCACCTGTAGCACCCCGATGCCGAACAGGATGATGAGCAGGTCCGCCG
>JAFMQQ010001015.1 GCA_017354595.1 Micromonosporaceae bacterium | reverse complement strand
GACGAGCCGCCGCTCTTGCTGCCGGCCGAGCAACCGGCCAGGACGAGCACACTGGTCAGAAGGGCGACGGCACCGGCGATCCGCTTCCGGTTGCGCCCGCTTGTGTCGGTCATGCCCATGCGACGCGGCTGCCGGTTCAGCGGACCCACCCGTACCCGAGTCGTTATTTATCCGCGTCCGGGCCGACACGCCAGAGAAGTTTCTTCGTTCCACACCTGTGGGCGAGATCCGGCCTGGTCATGCGCTCTCCCGGAGCGGATCACCGCGGCTGTCCACAGGCTTTGCACAGGCTCGCGCACAGGCTGGGCGGCACTGTCCACAGTGTTGTCCCGAGCCTTGTCCACCGCACCGTTTGATCAGGTGCGGCCAGCGTCCGTAAGGTCAAACGACCCCGGGGTGGGGAATCCTGTCGTACCCGTGCGGTACGACAGGCGTGGTTGGTACCGGGGTGGAGGTTGCCGTGTCGATCAGCGACGACGTGCGGCCGGCCGGGCAGGGGCCGGCGGAGCCGCCTGACGGACAGCGGGCGGGCAACGACGGGCGTCGCGGCGATGCGCGAGACGGCGAGCCACGCGGTGGCAGTGCGGGTGGTGGCAGTGCGGGCGGCGGGGACGCGCAGTTCGACCGGTCGCCGCCGCAGGACGTGGGTGCCGAGCAGTCCGTACTCGGCGGGATGATGCTCTCCAAGGACGCCATCGCCGACGTCATCGAGGTGCTGCGCAGCGGCGACTTCTACCGGCCCGCCCACTCGCTCATCTTCGACACCATCCTCGATCTGTACGGGCGCGGCGAACCGGCTGACTTCGTCACCGTGGCCGCGGCGATGACCGACACCGGCGACATCGGCCGGGTCGGAGGTGCGCCATACCTGCACACTCTCACCACGATCGTGCCGACCGCGGCGAACGCCGCCTACTACGCGCGTATCGTGGCCGAGCGCGCCGTCCTGCGCCGGCTGATCGAGGCCGGCACCCGGATCGTCCAGATGGGGTACGGCTCGCTCGCGGGTGGACGTGAGGTGGACGACCTGGTCGACCTGGCGCAGCAGGCGGTCTACGACGTCACCGAGCGGCGGATAAGCGAAGACTTCGCCGTGCTGGCAGACCTGTTGCAGCCCACCCTCGACGAGATCGAGGCGGTCGGCTCGCAGAGCGGCGTGATGACCGGCCTGCCCACCGGCTTCACCGACCTGGACCGCTTGCTCAACGGGCTGCACCCGGGGCAGCTCATCGTCGTCGCCGGCCGTCCCGGCCTGGGCAAGGCGCTCGCCCTGGATACACCGCTGCCGACTCCGGACGGATGGACGACGATGGCCGAGGTACGCGCCGGCGATCGGCTGCTCGGTGCCGACGGCCGGCCCACCACCGTAGTCTCGGCGACCGGCGTGCTGCTCGGTCGCGCCTGCTACGAGGTGGTCTTCTCCGACGGCAGCCGCATCGTCGCCGACGCCGAGCACCGGTGGGCGACCCTCACCCGGGCCGCTCGACGGCGCCGCACCGGCACCCGGGTACGAACCACCGAGCAGATCCGCGCCACGCTGCGGGCAGGCGGTTCCGGGTCGCACGCCGCTGGGCCGGACGCCGGGTCGGGATCGGGTACTGGCTCGGGTCACGGCTCCGGGTTGGTGCCGGGCA
>JAFMQQ010001014.1 GCA_017354595.1 Micromonosporaceae bacterium | reverse complement strand
GCGCTGGGCGCGCGAGCCGCCAGTCGCGGCGCCGGCGGCGCAGCAGCAGGCTGCTCGATGAAACGCACCCGCGCGCCGGGTACCAGCAGGCCTGGCGGGTCCCGGTGCGGATCCCACATCGCCAGGCCGGTACGGCCGAGGATGCGCCAGCCGCCCGGCGAGTCGCGCGGGTACACCCCGGCGAACTCGTCCGCGATCGCGACCGAGCCGGCGGGTACCCGTACCCGGGGAGTCTCGTGCCGGGGCAGCCGCAGCGCCGGATCGAGCCCGGTGAGGTATCCCCAGCCGGGCGTGAAGCCGCCGAAGGCGACCCGGTACTGCCCACCGGCATGCCGGGCCGCCACCTCGCGTTCGGAGAGGCCGGTCAGGCGCGCCACCTCGGCCAGGTCCTCGCCGTCGTACCGCACCGGGATCTCGACCAGCGAACCATCGTCCACAGTGGACTGAGTGGCGGGTGGGGTGGGCAACCGGTCGGGGTGGAAGGACTCCAGCCGATCGGGCCGGTCGAACTCGACCAGCACGGTACGCGCGCCCGCGCTGATCCGCCGGGCACCCTCCGGCGGCCGGGCGCGCAGTTCGCCGTAGAGGGCCAGCACCCGGGCCAGGTCGTCCAGCTCCAGCAGCACACCCCGCTGCCCGCAGGGCAGGATCCGCATCGGTGGCCTCACCCGAACCGGGCCACCCGGACGCCGGCCGCATCCAGCCCGGCCCGCACCGCCCGCGCCATCTCCACCGCACCCGGCGTATCGCCATGGACGCAGATCGATCGGGCCCGGACTGCGACCGGAGTGCCGTCGACACTGGCCACCGTGTGCTCGCGGGCCAGCCGGACGCAGCGGGCGGCGACCTCGGCGACCTCGTGCAGCACCGCGCCCGGCTCACCCCGGGCAACCAGCCCGCCGTCGCAGCGGTACGCCCGGTCGGCGAACGCCTCCGGTACCGCCGCCAGTCCGGCCGCGGCGAGCTCGCCGGCCAGCTCGGTTCCGGGCAGGCAGAGCACCGGCAGGCCCGGGTCATAGGCGCGTACCGCCGCCACCACCGCAGCCGCCTGGACCGGGTCGCTCGCGGCCGCGTGGTACAGCGCGCCGTGCGGCTTGACGTACCGGACCCGGTCACCGGCGACCCGGCAGAACGCGTCCAGCGCACCGATCTGGTAGATCACCTCGGCGGTCAGCTCCGCCGCCGGCATATCGATGTAACGCCGCCCGAAGCCGGCAAGGTCGCGGTAACCGACCTGGGCGCCGATCGCCACCCCGCGCTCCACCGCCCGCTCGCAGACCCGGCGCATCGTCAGCGGGTCGCCGCCGTGGAACCCGCACGCCACGTTGGCGCTGGTGACCAGATCGAGCAGCGCCTCGTCGTCGCCGAGCCGCCAGACCCCGAACCCCTCCCCCAGGTCGCAGTTGAGGTCCACCACCGGAGGGCCCACCATCGTCTGATCCTAGGTCGCCGGTACCGTTCGCGGCATGCACCAGGACCACGCAATGGAGCAGGCCCGCGCGCGGATCAGGAACAGCGGCCAGGGCGTCGTCTTCGCCGGCGCCGTCGGCGGGCTCGCCGGCGCGGCACTCACCGCCCAGCTGGGGGTACCGGGGGTCGTGGCCGCAGCCGTGGTCGGCGCGGTCGGGATGGCGG
>JAFMQQ010000272.1 GCA_017354595.1 Micromonosporaceae bacterium | reverse complement strand
GCCTCCACTGTGTACCGTCGCCAGCCGGCCGGCTGCGGCAGCCATGGCCGCGCCGACGCACCCGGCGGGCTGAACCCGAACGGTGGTTCCTGGCCCGACCACGGCAGCGGTACCCGGCACCCGTCCCGTCCCAGCGACGCACCCTTGGTGCGCTTGAAGACCGGGTCCTGGCGCAGCTGCGCCGGGATATCCTCCACCTCCCACAGGCCAAGCTCCTCGCCCTGGTACAGATAGACCGATCCGGGCAGCGCCAGGGTGAGCAGTGTCGCGGCCCGCGCCCGGCGGGTGCCCAGCGCCAGGTCGGTCGGTACGCCGATCTGCCGGTGCCCATGCTCAAACGAGGTGTCCACCCGGCCGTACCGGGTGACGTGGCGTACCACGTCGTGGTTGGAGAGCACCCAGGTCGCCGGCGCGCCGACCGGGGCGAGGCTGGCGAGTGTCGCATCGATGGTCGACCGGAGCGACTGCGCGTCCCACGTGGACATCAGGTAGTCGAAGTCGAACGCTGTGTGCAGTTCGTCCGGGCGCAGGTACCGGTACAGCCGCGTGCTGTCCGGCAGCCACACCTCGCCGACCAGTACCCGGCCCGGGAACTCGTCGGCGACCTTCCGCCAGTCGCGGAGGATGTCGTGCAACTCGTCGCGGTCGGTGTACGGGTGCGGAGACGGCGGGTTGGCCGGGTCGAAGTCGGGCAGCAGCGGATCCTTCGCCGCACCCGCGATCGCGTCGATGCGCAGCCCGTCCACTCCCCTGCCGAACCAGAACCGCAGGATCTCCTCGAACTCCTGGCGCACCCTCGGGTTGGCCCAGTTGAGGTCCGGTTGCCCGGCGTCGAACAGGTGCAGGTACCACTGGCCGTCCGGTGCCCGGGTCCAGGCCGGACCGCCGAAGTTCGACAACCAGTTGTTCGGCGGCAGTTCACCATCGGCCCCGCGGCCATCGCGGAAATAGAACAGCTCCCGCGCCGCCGAGCCCTTCCCGGCCGCCACCGCCTCAAGAAACCACGGGTGCTGGGACGAGCTGTGGTTGGGCACCAGGTCGAGAATGATGCGCAGGCCCAGCGCATGCGCCTCGGCGAGCAGCGCCTCGGCCTCGGCGAGGGTACCGAAGACGGGATCGATGTCCCGGTAGTCGGAGACGTCATAGCCGGCGTCGGCCATCGGCGAGGGGTACCACGGGCTGAACCAGATCGCGTCGACGCCCAGATCGCGCAGGTACGGCAGGTGGGCGCGGACACCGGCCAGGTCGCCGATCCCGTCGCCGTTCCCGTCAGCGAAACTGCGCGGATACACCTGGTAGATGGCGGCGGTCCGCCACCACGCGTTCTCGTCCACTGTGGACATTTCGGGCGGTAGAGTCACGCCCGCCAGCCTAGAACATCGATCTTGACAACTGCACGGCTATCCCGCAGAGTATGAGCCACTGTCGATGTCCGGATGCGCGCCCCGGGAGGGCACGCCACGGCCAGGTTGGGGAGGGCCGCGATGCGCCGGTCTGGTTTGGTCGGTATCGCCATCGGGATCCTGGTTGCGCTGGCCCTCGCCATCGTCGCCTTTGCGATACCAGCGAATGCGGCGACACCGCTGTACACCGCACTCGGCGACTCATACTCCTCCGGCGTCGGTACCCGGACATACATCAACGACGGCTCCAACTGCCAACGCTCCGTGTACGCCTACCCGTACCTGGACGCGACCCAGCTGGAGGCCTCGCTCACCTTCGCCGCCTGCGGCGGGGCGACCGTGGCCAGCGTGCTATCCAGCCAACTGGGCAGCCTGTCCGCCTCGACCAGCTACGTGACGCTCACCGTCGGCGGCAACGACGCCGGCTTCAGTGCCGTCATCCAGCAGTGCGCGCTGCCCTGGCCATGGACCTGCTGGGGTCAGATCGACTCGGCCAACGCGTACATCAAGAACACCCTGCCCGGTACCCTCGACAATCTGTACAGCCGGATTCACACCCTGGCACCGAACGCGCGGGTGGTGATTGTCGGGTACCCGCGGATTTTCAACGACAGCAACTGCCAGTCGCTGGCCCGGATCAGCCCCGGCGAGCAGTCCAGCATGAACTCCACCGCGGACCTGCTGGATACCACCATCGCCGCCCGGGCAAGCGCGCACGGCTTCAAGTTCGTGGACCCGCGCACCGCCTTCACCGGGCACGCGATCTGCGACCCGGTCGAGTGGATCAATGGCCTGTCCAACCCGACCAGCGAGTCCTACCACCCCAACCGGACCGGCCAGGCCAGCGGGTACGCACCGCTGGTGCGGGCCGCCCTGCTCGCCGCCGCCGCCCAGGCCTAGTGCGATGACTTTCGCCGGCCGGGCCGGTCTGATCAGGCATGCAGAAAATCACCACCTTTCTCTGGTACGACAACCAGGCCGAGCCGGCCGCCCGGCTGTACACCTCGCTCTTCGGTGACTCGCGGATCCTGCGCATCCAGCGGACCCCACCGGGCGGGCCGGGCGAGGCCGGCTCCGTGATGCTGGTCGAGTTCGAACTCGCCGGGCAGCGGTTCATCGCGCTCAACGGCGCGCACGGCCCCGGGCAGTCCTTCACCGAGGCGGTCTCGCTCTACGTGGACTGCCAGACGCAGGAGGAGGTCGACGAGTTGTGGGGCCGGCTGACCGCCGACGGCGGCCAGGAGGGACCGTGCGGGTGGCTGAAGGACAGGTTCGGCGTCTCCTGGCAGATCGTGCCCGACGCGCTGCCACGGCTGCTCGGCGACCCCGATCCGGCCAGGGCGGGCCGGGTGATGCAGGCGATGATGTCCATGCAGAAGATCGACATAAGGGGGCTGGTGGCGGCTTACGACCAGTAACTTTCCGCCAGCCGCACCCGGCTGACCAGGCTTAACCCTGGCAAGCCACCCCCCGGTCGCGCGCGAACCCGGCACAAAACGTACCGTCGAGCCACGTCCCATTCGAGGAGCATCGATGAGTACCGCTCGCTTCTGGCTGGCCGGGCTGGCCGCCGTACTCTGCCTGTCGGTCGGCGCCGGTACGCCGGGCAGCGCCCTGCCGAGCGCGCCGAAGGCCGCCACCGCCGGATTCCCGTACCAGGATCCGACGCTGAGCCCGGCCGACCGGGTCACCGACCTGCTCTCCCGGATGACGCTGGACGAGAAGGTCGGCCAGATGACCCAGGCGGAGCGGGGCACGGTCACCACCTCGGAGATCACCAACCTGCGGATCGGCTCCGTGCTCTCCGGCGGCGGCTCGGCGCCGAGCCCGAACACGCCGACCGGCTGGGCCGACATGTACGACAACTTCCAGCGGGCCGCGCTGGCCACCCCGCTCGGCATCCCGATGATCTACGGTCTGGACGCCGTGCACGGCGACAACAACGTACTCGGCTCGACGATCTTTCCGCACAACATCGGCCTGGGCGCCACCCGCGACCCGGCACTGGTGCAGCAGATCGGCCGGGCCACCGCGGAGGAGGTCACCGGCGCCGGGCTGGACTGGACCTTCGCGCCGTGCATGTGCGTGGCCCGCAACGACCGGTGGGGCCGCACCTACGAGTCCTTCGGTGAGACACCCGACCTGGTCTCCTCGATGGCCACCATCATCCCCGGCCTCCAGGGCTCCACATTGGACGGTCCGGCCTCCGTGCTGGCCACCGCAAAGCACTACCTCGGCGACGGCGGTACCACCGGCGGCGTGGACCAGGGCAACACCCAGCTCTCCGAGGCCGACCTGCGCGCCATCCACCTGCCGTCGTTCCGGGCCGCGGTACAGGCCGGGGTCGGCTCCATCATGGTCTCTTTCAGCAGCTGGAACGGTACCAAGCTGTCCGCCGACCAGTACCTGCTGACCACCGTGCTCAAGGGCGAACTCGGCTTCTCCGGCTTCCTGGTCAGCGACTGGAACGCGATCGACCAGATCGACGGGCAGCCCGGTTTCACCCCGTCCGAAGTGGCCACCGCGGTCAACGCCGGGCTGGACATGTTCATGGTCCCCACCGGCTACGCCACCTTCATCTCCGACCTGAAGCAGGTGGTGAACAGCGGCCAGGTGCCAATGTCGCGTGTGGACGATGCGGTGAGCCGGATCCTGCTCAAGAAGTTCCAGCTCGGCCTGTTCGAGCACCCGATGGCCGACCGCTCGTTCGCCTCCACCATCGGCAGCCAGGCGCACCGGGACCTGGCCCGCCAGGCGGTACGCGAGTCCCAGGTACTGCTGAAGAACAGCAACAACATCCTGCCGCTGTCGGCCACCGGTGGGAAGATCTTCGTCGCCGGCAAGAACGCCGACGACCTCGGCAACCAGGCCGGCGGCTGGACCGTCTCCTGGCAGGGCGCCTCCGGCAGCACCTATCCCGGCACCTCGATCCTGGCCGGTATCCGGGCCAGGGTCGGCGCCGGTGCCACGGTGACCTACAGCCGCGACGGTACCGGCATCGACAACTCGTACCGGGTGGCGATCGCGGTCGTCGGCGAGACCCCGTACGCGGAGGGGCAAGGCGATCGGCCCGGCTCGATGGGTCTGGACAGCACCGACCTGAGCACCCTGCAGCGCCTGCAGGCCTCCGGGGTACCGGTGGTGGTCGTACTCGTCTCCGGCCGGCCACTGGACATCGCGTCGCAGATCAACAACTGGGCCGCGCTGGACGAGGCGTGGCTACCCGGCAGTGAGGGTGAAGGGGTCGCGGATGTGCTCTTCGGCGACTACAACCCGACCGGCAAGCTTCCGGTGACCTGGCCGGCCAGCGCAAGCCAGGAACCGATTAACAGCGGCGACGGGCAGCAGGGACTCTTCCCGTACGGCTTCGGCCTCAGCTACCCGGGTGCCAACCCGTCGCCTTCGGCCTCGCCGTCGCCGTCGGCCTCGCCATCGCCTTCCGCGTCGCCGTCGCCCTCCGCCTCGCCTTCGGTTTCACCCTCGCCGTCCCGCCCGCCGTCCAGCCCGCCACCGGGCGGACCTTCCTGCACGGTCACGTACCGGGTGGTCAGCCAGTGGACCGGTGGTTTCCAGGGCGACGTGACGATCGCGGTCACCGGCGGTACGGTCACCGGCTGGCACCTGACCTTCGCCTTCCCCACCGGCCAGCAGATCACCCAGGCCTGGAACGCCTCGGTCAGCCAGAGCGGCACCCAGGTCACCGCGACCGACCTCGGCTGGAATGCCACTCTGGGCAGCGCGGAGTGGGGATTCATCGGCAGCTTC
>JAFMQQ010001013.1 GCA_017354595.1 Micromonosporaceae bacterium | reverse complement strand
GCACTTCACCGATCGGGTCGAGCAGGCGCAACAGCTCGTGGCGGACCGCGACCGCACGCCGGCGCTCGCCGACGCGGACCGGAAGCTGCTCGCCGACACCTTACGAAGCCTCCGTCGAGCCATCGGCGAGCGCGGCGGCGCCGAGCAGGTGCTGCACGGCGAGCCGCACCCAGGCAACCTGCTCACCACGAAGAAGAACGGGCTGCTGTTCATAGACTTCGAGACCTGCTGCCGTGGGCCGGCCGAATTCGACCTCGCCCACGCGCCCGAAGAAGTCAGCGCGCACTATCCGGGTCTCAACCAGGACCTGCTCAACGACTGCCGGATCCTCGTCCTGGCGATGGTCACAACGTGGCGCTGGGATCGGGGCGACCAACTCCCGAACGGGCGCCGGCTGGGCGAAGAATGGCTCCGCCAGATCCGGGCAACGCTCGAGCGCACCGGGCCGGATACCGATGGCTGATCGCCCAGCGTTGATGGATCAGGAGGTTGGTGGATCAGGAGGTCAGTGCGCGCAGTCGGGGCAGGATGTCCGCGGCGTACCGGCGCAGGAACCGCTCCTGGTCCGGCCCCGGCGCGTGGAACACCAGATGGGTGAAGCCCAGATCGAGGTACCGGGCGATCGCCGCGACGTGTTCGTCCGGATCGTTCGAGACGATGAACCGGCTCGACGCGCGGTCGAGCGGCAGCGCCTCGGCCAGCCGCTGCATCTCGACCGGATCCTCAACGCCCGTCTTCTCTTCCGCCGACAGGGCCAGCGCGGCCCAGAACCGGGTGTCCGACCGCGCCCGGTCCAGGTCGGTGTCGAACGAAACCTTGACCTCGATGAGCATGTCCAGCTCGGAGAGGCTGCGCCCGGCACGCTGCGCCCCCTCGCGTACGGCCGGCAGCAGAGTATCGGCATAGAGCGAGGGCGCCTTGCCGCTGGTGGTGATGAAGCCGTCCGCGCGCCGCCCGGCCAGCCGGGTCGCCGCCGGACCCGCACCCGCGACATACAGCGGTACCGGCACCTGCGGGCGGTCGTAGATGGTCGCCCGCCGGGTGGTGTAGTACTCGCCGGTGAAGTCGACCCGGTCCTGCGACCACAACAACCGGATCAGCTCGATGGACTCCTTCAGCCGACCGAACCGTTCCTTCGGCTCCGGCCACACGGCGCCCAGCGGCGCCTCGTTCATCGACTCGCCGGAGCCGACCCCCAACACGACCCGGCCCGGAAACAGACACCCCAGCGTGGCGAACGCCTGCGCGACGACCGCCGGGTGGTACCGGAAGGTCGGAGTCAACACACTGGTACCGATCGCCAGGCGTTCGGTACGGGCACCCAGCGCACCCAACCATGGCAGCGCGGCCGGTGCGTGGCCGCCGTCGTGCCGCCAGGGTTGGATGTGGTCGCTCACGAACACCGAGTCAAAGCCGAGTTCCTCGGCGAGGATGGCGAACCTCAGCAACTCACCGGGTGCGAACTGCTCGGCCGAGGCCTTGTAGCCAAACCTGGTCACTACTCTCCTTCCACGGGCCGGCTGCGAGCCGCTCAAATGATGAGCCGCGCTCTGTTCGGTACCGTCAGCGGCCGCGGCGGGCTCCCATCCGGCTGCGGGCCGAGAAGGCCGCCGCGCCACCCTGCCCGGGCGCGGCTGCGCCTG
>JAFMQQ010001012.1 GCA_017354595.1 Micromonosporaceae bacterium | reverse complement strand
CAGGCTCGCCGTCGGCCGGTCGACCGAGAGCCAGTCGACATCCACCGCGTCGTCACAGTCGTCGAAGCCCGGCAGCTGCTCGACCTGGCGGGTCGGTGTCAAGCCGCCGGTCGAGCCACCGATGCGGTAGAAGCCACAGGCACTCGCGGCACGGTAGACCACATTGGAGGGTGGCGGTACGTCCACCCAGGTGTCGGTCGCCGGCTGGTAGCCGAAGCTCTGGTTGGTCACCTCGGTGCTGGATTGGGTGACGCCGCCGGAGACCAGCAGCGTGTCGCTGGCGGCGGTGTAGCTGGCGCCCCACAGGTCGATCGGCAGCGGCGCGACCGGGGACCAGCCGTCGGTACGCGGATCGTAGACGTACGCGTCCCTGGTGCCGTCCTGGCCGGTGGCGATCCCGCCGGCGCAGTAGATCGCCTCGCTGATCGCTCCACATGCGACCTGCGCGATCGGTTCCGGGTAGTCGGCCACCCGGCTCCAGGCATCGGTCGCCGGGTCGTACCGTTGCACCGCGGCGCTGTCGCAGGCATCCGCCTGGCACCCGCCGACGGTGTACAGCATGCCGTCGAGCACCGCCCGGCCGGAGGCGGCCAACCCGACCGGTTGCGGTGCCAGCTCCCGGTAGCTGTTGCCCGCCGGGTCGTACACCCAGCTGCGGCTGTTGACGCTCCCGTCGAGGTTCCAGCCGCCGGTGAGGTAGATCTTCCCACCGATCGCCGCCACCGCCGGGTTCTCCAGCCCGGCGATCGGCACGTTCGCGATCGCCGACCAGGACTGCCGCGCCGGATCGTAGTCGAACGCATGGTTGGTGTTGGCCGCTCCGGAGAAGCCGCCGAATACGTACAGCCTCCCGCCGGCCAGCGCGGCGCCAGCGTCCATAGTGGACTCCGGGTAGTCGGCCGCGCTCACCCACGGCGCCACGTCCGGCGCCGCCGCGGCCGGAGCTGCGCTGGCCGGCCGGTCCACCTGGGACAGTGGGGAGAACCTGCCGGGCACCGTGCGTACCGCCGCGCCCTGCATCCTGGCTGGGGCGTGCCCTCCCGGGGCGCGCTGTGCCAGCGCCGCGGTGCCGGCCGCGCCGGCCTGGGTGAAGCTCCCCGACCGCTGCGCGATCCGCAGCCGGACCGGTTGCGTCCCGGTGTTCGTGATGGTGACCGGTAGGACCTGGGAACCGCCGAGCACGGCGGCCGGCGCGAGGGAGCCCGGGGTGACCGCCAGCCGCCCGGCGCCGAGGGTGAACTGGGCCCGGGCCACCGAATCCGGCAGTACCTGGACGGTGCGTGTATCCGGCTGGTAGCCCGGCGCCCGCGCGGTGAACGACCGGGTACCGGTCAGCGAGGAGAACAGCCAGCCGAAGCCGTCGGGCACAGCGGGATCGTCCGGCGTCACCTGACTGAGCCCACTGTCAGCCGGATTGTCCACACTGGAGATTCGGGCCCCGTTGACTCCGGCGCCGGTGTTGCCGTCGTCGACCTGGCCGAGCACGAGCCCGCCCGGGACCGGGTGGCAGTCCGCCGCCTGCACATCGTCGAGCTGCCACCAGGCCAGTGCCCCGCCGAGGATCGACATGTGGGCGACGTAATGGAAGCGCACCCGTACGTCCGGCTGCCCGGCCGCCTGCGGCAGCCCTACCGACTCCCGCCG
>JAFMQQ010001011.1 GCA_017354595.1 Micromonosporaceae bacterium | reverse complement strand
TTCGACCCGAAGACCAGGTCGGCCCGGCTGCCGGTCCAGCGGACCGCCCCGGTGCTGTCCCGGCCCTCGAAGGTCTCCGCGTCGGCGGAGGTCGGCCGCCACGCCGTACCCATGTCGAGCAGGTTGACGAAGAAGTCGTTGGTCAGCGATCCGGGTGTCTCGGTGAGTACACCGAGAGACGACTGCTGGTAGTTCGCGCCCAGGACGCGAAGCCCACCGATGAGTACCGTCATCTCCGGCGCGCTCAGCGTGAGCAGGTTCGCCTTGTCGATCAGCAGGTACTCGGCCGGCAGCCGGTTGCCCTTGCCGAGATAGTTGCGGAACCCGTCCGCGCTGGGTTCGAGCGCGGCGAAGGACTCCACATCGGTCTGCTCCGCCGAGGCGTCGGTACGCCCCGGGGCGAACGGGACCTCGATGTCGTACCCGGCCCGGCGGGCCGCCTGCTCGACGCCGACACCACCGGCGAGCACGATCACGTCGGCGAGCGAGACCTGCTTGCCACTGGCGCCGTTGGTGCCTTGGGCGGCGTTGAAGGCCTGTTGGATCCCCTCCAACACGCGCAGCACCGCCGCCAGCTCGTCGGGCTCGTTGACCTCCCAGCCGATCTGCGGCTGCAGCCGGATCCGGGCGCCGTTGGCGCCGCCGCGCTTGTCGCTGCCGCGGAAGGTCGAGGCGGCCGCCCAGGCGGTGGAGACCAGCTGCGAGACGGTCAGCCCGCAGGCCACGATCCGCTGCTTGAGGTCGGCGATCTCGTGCGCGCCGATCGGCTCGCCGGTCGCCGCGGGGAGCGGGTCCTGCCAGAGCAGAGTCTCGCTCGGCACCTCCGGACCGAGGTAGCGCACGACCGGGCCCATGTCGCGGTGGGTCAGCTTGAACCACGCCCGGGCGAAGGCGTCCGCGAACTGGTCCGGGTGTTCCAGGAACCGGCGTGCGATCGGCTCGTAGACCGGGTCGAAACGCAGCGCCAGGTCCGTGGTGAGCATCGTCGGGCGGCGCTTCCTGTTGGGATCGTGGGCGTCCGGGATGACCTCGTCGGTCCCCTCCGCCACCCACTGGTGGGCACCGGCCGGGCTGGTGGTCAGCTCCCACTCGTACCCGAAGAGGTTCTCCAGGAAGTTGTTGCTCCACCTGGTCGGGGTGGTGGTCCAGGTGACCTCGAGGCCGCTGGTGATGGCGTCGCCGCCCTTACCGGTGCGGTACGAGCTCCGCCAGCCGAGACCCTGCTCCTCAAGGGGTGCCGCCTCCGGCTCGGGGCCGACGTTCTCGGCCGGGCCGGCGCCGTGCGTCTTGCCGAAGGTGTGCCCACCGGCGATCAGCGCGACCGTCTCCTCGTCGTTCATCGCCATCCGGCGGAACGTCTCGCGGATGTCGCGCGCGGCGGCGATCGGGTCCGGCGTGCCGTTGGGTCCCTCCGGGTTGACGTAGATCAGGCCCATCTGTACCGCCGCCAGCGGGTTCTCCAGCTCGCGGTCGCCGGTGTAGCGCTGGTCGCCGAGCCAGGTGGTCTCCGGGCCCCAGTAGACGTCCTCGTCCGGCTCCCAGACATCCACCCGGCCACCACCGAAGCCGAACGTCTTGAAGCCCATCGATTCCAGGGCCACGTTGCCGGCCAGGATCATCAGGTCGGCCCAGGAGATCTGCTGGC
>JAFMQQ010001010.1 GCA_017354595.1 Micromonosporaceae bacterium | reverse complement strand
GGTGTGGGAGGTACGGACCGGGTGGTGGCTCCGGGGACGGCGGTCCCGGCGGCGGGCCGCTGCCGTCCCGCGGGGCGGTGCTGGCCCAGACCAGCGAGATCCCGGTGGGGGGCGGCAAGATCTTTCCTGACACGCAGGTCGTGGTAACCCAGCCACAGGCGGGCACGTTCAAGGGTTTCAGCGCGATCTGCACCCACCAGCAGTGCACCGTCAGCGAGGTGAGCGGCGGCACGATCAGGTGCCCGTGCCACGGGAGTCAGTACAACATCGCGGACGGTTCGGTCGCCGTCGGGCCGGCCCCGCGGCCGCTGCCGCCGGTCAACGTGACGGTGAAAGGTACCGCCGTCACGCTCGGCTGAGGGCAACGGTGGCCAGCAGCGCGGGGTGGTCGGTGAACTGCATCGGGAAGATGGAGTGCGCACCGGTCGTACCGCCGGCGACCACAACGTGCTGGAGCGAGTTGTCGCCGGTGCGGTAGGAGCCGCGCGGGATGCAGTTGCCCACGCCGTAGGTCCCCGGCTGGTCGAGCAGGTTGAAGTCGCCGGAGACCACCGTGGTCAGCTGGTTACCCTCGCGGCGTTCGAAGCCGGGCAGCACCTTGCGCAGCAGTTCCTGGCACTGGCGGAACGCGACCCGGTGGTCCTCGGCGGACAGGTGGGTCACGCACGCGTACAGGTTCCCGGTGAGGTACGCGCAGCCGTAGGCGCGCTCTTCGCGATCGCCGGACTGGGCGGCGTACCGGCCGACCAGCGGTGTGATGCCGTGGAACGAGGCCGGCGGTACGTGGCCCAGGATCCCGCTGCCGTAAGGGTCCTGGTTCCTGCACTTGAACGGCTGCGGTGCCGGCCCGGTCGCCCGGTCCCGCGCGGGCGCGAACAGGGACCAGGTGAAGTCTCCCGGCCACACGCGGGCGAGTACCGGCAGGAGATTCTGTACGTCGCGCAGGCAGACTTCGTTCACTGCCACCAGATCCGGCGCACTGCCGCTGCCCGCCAGCCGGCGGATCAGTGCGATCGCCTCGCTGATCGACCGGCCATTGGTGTAACAGCGGGCGATGCCGCTGTTGCAGAGGTTCATCTGCAGGACCCGCAGCGAGCTGGCCAGCGGCTGGGTATTGCGGTCCGGAACCGTACCGGCGCGGGGCGGGACCACCTGCAGCCACTGGGCGCTGGGATCCGTGGTCGCCGGCGATGCGGCTGCGCCCGCGCCGGGTGCGCTGACCCTTGGTCTGCCTCCGCCCGCCCCGCTGTGACGTGGGAATGCGGCGTGTACCGGGCCCGGTACGGAGGTGAGCCAGACCAGCGCTCCAGCGGCGACCAGTGCGACCAACCGGCGGTACGGCACGACCCGGTGATTCACAATCCTGAATAGTATGCGTCTTCGCCGCATGTGGATGGTCAACCTCATCGAAGTGGCGGTTATGCCGGGGCCAACCGCCACAACTTGATAGAAGTTGTGCGAGGGTGGGCCGGTGCGGATCAGCGGACGCGTCGCCCTGGTCACCGGGGCCTCCTCCGGCATCGGGTACCAGAGCGCGCTGCGCCTGGCCGCGGCGGGCGCCCGGGTGCTGGTACATGGCCGGGCCGGCGGGCCGCTCGCGGAGTTGGCCCAGCGGACCGGCGGTACCGCGATCGTGGCGGATCTG